>JAFLJY010000159.1 GCA_022712755.1 Gammaproteobacteria bacterium | reverse complement strand
AGCTCAGATTTTTGTGTGATTGTTCAATCATGGGCTCCAGTAAACCGTGCTCCTGGCCTTGCCCGTATGCTTCTGATGCTACTATGATTTGATGTTTTTTATCAACGGAAGCAACGCCGTTATAACCTTGTATTACGCCGTGACTGGTTTTCATTTTGGCGCTTTCGTTATCGGTTATGTTACTTTTTACTTCTGTGTCGTTTTTTCCTTTTCTCTTTTCATTGGTTTTTAAAAATGCTTTAATTTTATCGCTACTGGCTTTGAGTTTCTTTTTTTGTTTCTCAAGCCGGTCAATACTTTCCTGATCAACGCTTTGTTGGTCATTCGACTGATGTTGTTTGATTATATGCTCGACTGCTTTATCAATTTTTTTATATTTCTTCTCTAGCTCTTCATGCGTTCCACTCCATTCCTTACTCGCATTGCTCGGCAGTTTGCAGCCATCAATCGCAAACATTTCTTTACCTATTAATCCCAGGTGATCACAAATAAGCAGGACTTCTTTAAACAGGATGGCAATCTCTTTGTGTGAACGTGATACAAAGTCTGCCAGGGTGGTGAAATGGGGTTGGCTATCAGCGGATATCGCCATGAAGATTATGTTTTCTCGACACAGGGCTTCTATCTTGCGACTGCTGGTGATGCCTTTTGAATAAGCAAGGATGACGATTTTTAACAGTATCGCTGGATCATAAGCCGGGGTACCGTTTTTATCATTTATGTAACGGTGGTAGAAAATGCTTTGATCTATTTCATGATCAATAAGGTAGCTAAGTGAATATTCAAATGAATCTTGCAGGATTTGTTTATCAAATGAGATGGGTATCATCTTCATTTGATTGTAATCATAATCTTTGAAGTGCGGCATCGAATCACTCTTTGTTATGGTATTAACCTGGGTGTGATTTTAACCTATTTTTAGGTTTTTCTACAGCTTCAACGCCCATGCTAACCGGCCATTTATACAGAGAGCAGCGAAGCGAAACGGCGTATAAATGGTCGGGTTGAGCTACTTGTTAGCTGATTTATCAATGAGCTTGCCATCAATAAATTTATGCAGGATGCTAGACACGAATGTTTGATATGGCATGCCTTCCATTAATGCCTTAGCTTGTAATGAGCGAAGGTCTCTGGATGATAGCCGAATATTAATACGAGCATCTTTTTTAAATGTGGCCTCAGCTGCTTCGGTATGGCGCTTGATTTGTTGTTTTTCAGTTTTAGTTTTTTTTAATTTTCCTGACTCAAATGCCTCAAGAATTTCTTTTTCATATGAATCTAATTTACTCATTGTCATCACCTACATACTGCTTAGTCGCTTTTCGACTGGGAATAATCGTTTTAAGGAATATTTGCTCTTTATCTTCAACATAAGGAACCAAATAAGCGTAATCCTCGATTAATACAACTGATATTTTTTGATTGGGGTATTTCCTGGTATTTGGGTGATCATAAATTGCCACCTCATTGCCTAATTGAATATTAAGTACTATCTCCTCAAACGAAACACCTCGTTCTTTTTGGAGTAATTCGTTTTTTTCAGGATTCCAAGAATATACCTTCATTTAAAAAGGATAGCATGATGTGTGCACTTTGTCATCTATAAAGCTAACGTCGCAAATCACCGGCGTGGAACGAAGCGCAGCGTAGTGGAACGTCCGAGTGAATTTGCATTGTTAGCGCTCTTTGAGTTTACTGAGATACTCATTAGTATTTTCTGACCACGACGGTGCTAGATATAATGTTTTTTCAAAGTGGTCTTTTGATAGAGCATTATTTTTAGTGTAATAATATGCTTTTGCAATAAACCAGTTTGCATTTATATGGTTTGGGTGTTTTTCAAGAACTTCTTTGCACTTATCTATTGCTTCTGCATATTTGCCCATATCTAGAAGTTCTTCAGTTTTATTATCGAAACTTGTATCCCATGCGTCTTTAAAGCCAATATATATTCTTTGTATAGACTCTGCCGTTTTAATTAATGCCCACAAAACTATTGCAACCATGATTATGAATACATAGACGCGTATTAATTGAAGTTCTTGTAGTATTTCTACATCCATCTTTTATTTCCTTGTGGCGCTAACGATTAAACTCAGTTGACCGGCAATACAGAGCAGAGCGAAGCGGCGCGGCGTATTGCTGGGTCAACTGCAGTGCCTTGTTGAACAAAGCCGCAAAGCGGCAGAAAACCCCGCGCAGCTGAACAAGTATAATTCCCCAGCCCAATTCCGGGCGCTATTTAGAGGAAATTGTAACATGAACAAAAACGAAAAATCCCGATTCGAAAGCGACTATCAACAACACTTAAAATGCCTTAAATTACAGGGCAAAGCCGACAAAACCATTGAAGCCTATTCACGCGCTATTCGTCGAGTGTCGGAATATTTTGATTGCCTTCCAGAAGATCTGACACCAGACAACTTAAAAGACTATTTTGCCGCTTTGGTTGATAGTCATTCCTGGAGCACGGTTAAAATTGACCGCCTGGGTCTGCAATTCTACTGGCGACATATTCTTAAAAAAGACTGGCAGTGGATTGATATTGTTAAACCACCTAAAGTCAAAACCATTCCCGATATTCTGACCCCGTCTGAAATAGAGCGTTTGATTGGTGCAACCCGTAAGCTGCGATACCGTGTTTTTTTATTAGTAACTTACGCCATGGGGCTACGACTTGAAGAGGCTTTATCGCTTCAGGTGGGTGATATTGATGCTGAACGTAAGCTGGTACACATTCGTCGCGGTAAAGGCCATAAGGACAGGTTAGTGCCTTTGCCCGACCTTGCCTTAAAAGCCTTGCGCACACTCTGGCTTAAACACCGCCATCCCCGCTTATTATTTCCTAATCCCGTTGGCAAAGCAGAACATATTCAAAAGGCAACACGTCATATGGATAGAGGCGGCGCGCAAAGTGCCATGAAGGCTGTGGTTAAAGACTGCGCTATTAAAAAAAAGTGTCCATACACAATCTGCGCCATAGTTATGCCACTCACTTACTCGAACGCGGGCTAAGTCTGCGCCATATTCAGCATTTACTGGGTCACGCCAGCCCCATCACCACGGCACGTTACGCCCACCTTACTGACGTTACCGAAAAAAATTCCCGCCTCACCATCAATCAGTTAATCAACAGTATTCACGTTGATCTGGAAAAGGTGTGATCATGGACTTACAAGCTATCATTCAACAATATAAACCGGGCTTTATTAAAAAATACGGCAACAGCTTGTTGCCCAGTCAGTGGCTGGCCATCCATGCTATGCAACGTTGCCGCACACCCAACTCGGGTGAGCTTACTCTGCAATGCACGCAATGTGAGCAAAGCCATTGGCATCCGCTGTCATGTGGACATCGAAGTTGTCCAAAATGCCAGAACCATGAAGTCAGTCAATGGCTGGATCGCCAGCAGAAAAAGTTATTACCTGTTGAGTATTTTATGGTGACTTTTACCTTACCTAAACAACTGAGAACGCTGGCATGGCAGAACCAGAAGGCCATCTATAGCTTGTTCTTTGCCTGTGTCATCAGCACACTAAAAGGTTTTGGGCTTAACCCTGATAAATTAGGTGCTGAGCTGGGGTTAACGGCGGTGCTGCATACCCACAGCCGAAGGCTGGATTATCACCCGCATATCCATGTGGTCGTACCTGGCGGTGGCATCGATAAAAAACGCAGACAATGGAAAAAACTCAAAGGCAAATACCTGTTTAATGAATTTGCTCTGGCTACTGTTTTTAGAGCGCGTTTGATCGCTGCCATAAAAGCAGACGGTCTGTCTGTTCCGGCAAAAACACCCAAACAATGGGTTGTCAATGTGCGCCATGTGGGTAAGGGTCTGCCCGCACTTCAATACCTGTCACGTTATTTATATCGCGGCGTGATCAGTGAAAAAAACATTGTTTCAAACCGCAATGGCAAAGTGACGTTTAAATACATCGACAGTACAAGTAAAAAAACACAATACCGTACCTTAACCGGTGAAGCTTTTTTACAGTTGATCTTGCAACACGTATTACCCAGAGGATTTAGGCGGGTACGCGATTATGGTTTCTTACATGCCAATGCAAAAAAACTACTGGCTTTGGTGCAACTGGTTTTGTTTGTGTTTGTTAAGGATGTGCTGCCGAGAAAGAGACCGGTATTTAAATGCCCGAAATGCCAGTCACCGATGCTAATAAAAATGATACGCCGACCCTCATCTTCTGGTTTGGGTATTCTGGCCCAATCCGATCACTCATTCTGGAACATTCCGATCACCTAATCTGGTTTTAACCGATCATTGATTCTGGTTTTATTCGATCATTTTTTCTGGATTTCCAGAATCGATGATCGGAATGCCAGAATCGGTGGTCAGATATTTCCAGAATTCATCCTAACGCGTTGATTTAACTTAATTACTGCTAACCTCCGGGGCTTTTATTATCCAGAGGAATCAGGCAGTGGCAAAAAAGAGGTTATTAATGCGTAAAATCAAAGAAATTCTGCGGCTTCGTTATGAAGCTGGACTCAGTCTTCGAGGTGTTTCACAGTCACTAAATATTGGCTATGGAACCGTTGTTGATTACATCAATAGAGCCGAACAAGCCAATATCAGCTGGCCCATAAACAGCAGTTTAGATGAACGTGATCTGGGGCTTTTATTATTCCCCACACAACCAGTAACAGGGCAACGCCGTTTTACAGAGCCGGACTTTATGGGCTGCTTTATTGACCTTAAAAAGTCCAAGCTGGTAACACGCCATTTATTGTGGCAGGAGTACCGTCAACAGCATCCCAAAGATGGCTATAGTTATGCGCAGTTCTGTCATCGTTTTAAAGAATGGCAAGGCAAACAAAAGCGCAGCATGCGTCAAATCCATATTGCCGGTGAAAAGATGTTTGTTGATTATACCGGACCCACAATGCAGGTGGTTAACCCAGATACCGGTGAGTACCGTACGGCACAAATTTTTGTTGCGGTACTAGGTGCTTCAAGTTATACCTTTGCTTGTGCCCACTGGAGCCAACAGTTACCTGACTGGCTAGATGCGCATGTTCAGGCATTGAATTATTTTGGTGGCATCCCTGAAATTATTGTACCCGATAATTTATTGAGTGCAGTGACTAAAACACATCGCTATCAGCCTGATATTAATGCCAGTTATTTACAATTAGCAGAGCATTATCAAACAGCCATCATTCCAGCACGGCCACGGAAACCGAAGGATAAATCAAAAGCAGAAATCGGCGTGCAAATTGTAGAACGTTGGGTCATGGCACGACTGCGGCACCAATCATTTTTCACGCTCTCTTCGCTCAATCAGGCTATCCGTTTATTAGTGGATGAGTTGAATGATAAACCTTTCCAGAAACTACCGGGAACAAGACGTTCTCAGTTCGAGCAACTGGATAAACCGGTATTACGTCCATTGCCTTCAAACCCATATCAATATACCGACATCAAACGTGCTCGCGTACACATTGATTACCATATTGAGTATGACAAGCATTATTACTCGGTTCCTCACCACCTGGTGAAACAGGAAGTAGAGGTGCAAGTCTGCGATAACACCGTCTCGGTTTACCATCATGGTCAGCGCATTGCCAGCCACCTGCGCAGTTACCATAAAGGCGGTCATACAACACTGCGTGAACATATGCCAGAGGCTCACCAATCGGTACATGACTGGTCGGATGATCGTTTCTTAAAGTGGGCAAATAATATCGGCACAGAAACACGTGAAATCGTCCATATTTTGCTTCACCAAAAACGTCATCCAGAGCAAAACTATCGTGCTGTTCTGGCGTTGCTGAGTAATGCTAAGAAATACAGTAATGAACGGCTCAACAACGCCTGTGGAAGAGCCTTATTAATCAACTCACCAACACGCAGCAGTATCGAATCCATTCTTAAACAGGGACTCGATAAAGTCGCTATAGAAACCGATGAAATGACCCAGGAAGAACTGTCATTAGACACACATGAAAATGTGCGCGGTGAAGACTACTACCATTAATCAAAACAGGAACCTATTATGCTAAACAATCAAACATTAGAAACTATGCGTCGTTTAAAACTCACCGGTATGGCCGAGGGGCTTGAACAGCAACTGGCTCAGCCATCAACACACGATGAACTTGGCTTTAACGAACGACTGGCACTACTGATAGATCGTGAATCAACGTATCGTCATAACAATAAAATCACGCGCTTACTAAAGGCGGCCAAACTAAAATTGCAGGCTAATCCAGCGGATATAGATTACAGTCATCCACGTGGACTGATGAAAAGTCAGTTCGCAGATTTACTCAGTACACACTGGATATTACAACATCATAATGTGCTTATTACCGGCCCCACCGGTTGTGGTAAAACCTATCTCGGTTGTGCGTTGGCAACACAAGCCTGTTTTCTGGGATTATCCGTTCGTTACTACCGTATGCCACGATTACTGGAAGCACTGACAATCGCTCATGGCGATGGCCGCTTTACCCGGTTAACGCAGCAACTGGCAAAAACCGATTTACTGGTACTCGATGACTGGGGACTGGAAAAAATGAATCTGAGTCAGCGCAATGATCTACTAACCATCATGGATGATCGCCATGGCTGTAAATCCACATTGGTAACCAGTCAACTACCTACAACGCAATGGCATAAGACCATCGGTGATGCGACGCTGGCAGATGCCATTCTAGATCGTTTATTACACAATAGTCACAAACTAAAACTCAAAGGAGAATCCATGAGAAAAATAATGAGCAAATTTACTGAATCCGATCACTCAGAGTGATATTATAAAATCCTTCGCGTCAGGGTAGTTAAGTGATCGGATAAAACCAGAATCAATGATCGGAATGACCAGAATACTCAGCTCTAGAATTACTAATTGAAAATGATATTGAGTCATATGTTATTTATTCACCTAACAGCGTTATATATCACCCAAAAGTTTATATATTTGAGGGCGATGAACGTACACGAGCAGTGATAGGCTCTTCTAACTTAACTCAGAGCGGACTCTTTCAAAACATTGAAGCATCCGTAGGCATAGATTTTTTAAATACCAATAAGGCAGGCACAGAATTTATAGCTAACCTCTATGACCATTACAGCACAATAGTAAATTTGGAACATAAAAGTTGCCAGCAGTTAACCAATGAAATACTAGATTTACTAGTAGAGTGTAAAATAGTTCTACCAGAGAAGGTTAACTGGGAAAAAAATAATAAATCAAGTAAAGAATTCAAACAAGTAGATGCCAATTCTAAAAGCAAATTACTCAGTCTATTTGAAAAAGTGAAGGTAAAGAGGCCGCCAAAAGGTTACTCGAAAGTCATTAACCAAGAAATACCTGTACCTATAAAAAATGAAGAAGTGAGCATTTCGACCAGTACAACGTCCTTAACCAGTGGATCAATGTGGATCGAAACCCGGAAAATGACTGGCGGCTCTAGAAATATTTTAGACCTATCTAAAACAGGCAAACGTGATGGTGTAGAAAAAGATGGCAGCGTAAGTTATTTTGAAGTTACCCCAAATGACGCAAGTACTTCGAAAAGCATAGACATCCATCTTGATGGAAAAGTCTATAGAGATAACCCAATATTGTTTGCAGAAGCTAATAGTAATTGGAGGATACAGCTAAAAGGCATTACTGATGATGGCGAAAAGTTAACAACAATCTCAAATCCTCATTTAGGTCTCGCCGCAGGGTTTGTAGATAAAATCTTGGTTTTCACAAAAATTGATTCTGATAATTTTAAAATGCTAATAGTAGATGGCGAAGAACTAGAAAAATTCACTGAGAATTCTTCAGATTGGGCACACGGCGGCAGAGGTGGGGTTGGTAGAGCATACGGATTTATCTCCTAATCCAAATATAATCAAATTATCGTTAAACCATATTTCATCTTCTATAGAATATTGGCGACTAAAAGCAGATAACACCATTTTCAATTCATCATAACTCAATTCATATAGAACTATAAAAAGTAAATCCAGCTTACGAAATAGATTGGATCTGCATCTTTCTACTTTTTGAGCATTATTCTTTCTTAGTGACGCAAAAAGAGGATCCAACCTTGCATCACTCCCTACTAATGAATGAACAATCTTTAATATATGATTCTTAATAGTATTTTCATTGTTATCAAACCATATAACCTCGGAAAGCTTTGCATCGTCTGGAACAGGTATCTGCTCTAAAACTGTACGGGTTAAGTCAATACCACCTAGCTTCATCTTCACAATGTAGTCAAATACGATAGAGTTAAATAAACCAGCCAAATATATCAACTCGTCTTCTTCATGTATTAAAAACTGCACCGATTGTGAAGCAGGTATGAATGGTAATAATGTAGCGATACATGTTCTTGTATTTGAAGCAGAGGTTAAGCTTCTCCATGCCAACATATATCTTGCATGATAATGTTTGGACAGTTTCTCCCACTTTTCCTTATCAATAAAATATCTCGATTCAGGAAAGAAGCCATCAAGCGCTTTTTGCTTTTCTTCTAACTTAACAGACGATGACTTGCTTTTATATTTCAATGCATCACTCAAACCATTAAATCCTGAATATTTACCATCGAACTGGTGAAAAAACTTTCCTTCATATACAGGCAAGTTATTTGTTTTTTTCTTTTTTGCAATATATTCAGAGTGATTTGTGAAATGGACGATCCTTCCAAATTTAGCGTTACCAAGTTTAGATTTTAACGGAGAATACTGAGTGGAGATTCTGACAAGAAATTCAGCCTCATACTTACTAGATATATTAGGAAGCATACCTGTATCAGGATTTAATATATTTAGCACTTCTTGCGTTAAACGTATACTTGATACACCGTTGCCAATATCATTGATATCAGTAAGATTCATGGCAACAGAGAATGTATCGATTTTTGATGGCCCAAGAAGCATGTAACAAAAGCGCTCTCTACTATCGATATTAAATATTTTTTTACGATTAATGAAATCATAAATATCAATAATTAGTCGATTGCTTGAAAGATACCTAAATATATTTTTATTTATTTGGCTTGTAATAATTGCTGATTTAACCACAAGGCCAACAACCCCTCTCTCAGACCTTAAGTTAATTGACGCCTCCGTAAACAATGCGTATGTATTTAACTCGCCAATATTAGATAGCGAAAAGAACTTATTATTTTTGATATTATATTTAGCTTTATCAATTTCATTACAAAATTCATTTGAAAACTTTTCTAGTTTTTCATTATATTTTTCTTCAGAAATAATATTTTCACGTCTGGTCGATTTGAAGTGGCAAGATGAAACAGTATTAGTGTAGAGCGCATAAAACTTTTTTTCTTCAAACCTTATCTTTTCCCATGGCGGGTTACCAATAATAACATCGTACTTTTCGTTCATATCAATAGCATAAGATAAATTATGATGATAAATAAATCCACTTGTAAATGTATCAACACGCTGAGAAACGGATACTTTATTACTGCCATGCAAAAGGAAGTTGGCATGAGTAAAGTTTTTCTCTATCGTCTTATACAATGAGGGTTGATCGACCTGAACGAGGAAAATAAGTTTTGCCACTTCCAAGGCAACACAATCAACATCAAAAGCGTGGATATTTAATGCTAACGACTTTAAGTGCCGATTTTTCTCAATATCATTCAGGCCAAGTAAATTATTTACATGTTTAAAATATTCAACAATCTGTGTTAGAAAGTTACCGCCGCCACATGAAAAGTCAACAAAAGTCATTGTATCAATTGCATCTAGCAATGCATCTTTATCAATACTGATATTTTCTATGATTTGTAATTTTGAAATATTACTTATGGAATAATTCTTATAGAAGAATGTATCTATTGTTTTAAAGGTGACCAATCTGGCTAGGTCTGGTGGGGTATAGTAGCTACCAAGCTTATTGCGATAGTTTTTAGCAGTCTTTACATCGTAACTATTTTTAGCGGTACCCGGCTCCACCCCTAACAATATCTCATACAAACCAGCAACATCTACTTGAGAGATGCCCTCCAGATTCAGCAATGACTCTTTAATATTTTCAACCAAGGCGCATTCAGACTTGTCAATAATCCTAGAAAAGTAATTATCAGGACTAAATTTATTTTTTAGCCAGCGACTCACATTTATATCGTCTCTATCACTGTATTTGTAAAATATTACAGTAACAATAAAGACTGAGTTAACTTTAAATTTTTCCTGATTTAGTTTTGTTGGATTAATTATTACGCGATCCACAAACACATTTGCTAGGTGCGCTTTTAGGATTTTCTTATATATGTCTAATATTTCATTCATTAGCAGCATGACCAACTACAACGGAATCATTATATAGCTTGACCAGAGGCACATTAAAAAAACTCAGCTTATGGTGCCGCTCTATAATTTTTCGAAATATAACGTGAAGCTCTGAATAGCCAGAAAGAAATAAGTATTTTTTTCGTATTTTTTTTGTTAAACGTTGTATGTTTTTAGTATTATTTTTATAACTCGTGATATCTTGCACACCTAGCTCTTTAAGAAGTATTTTATGCAGTAAATCCATAAAATACTTTTCCTTAGTTCTTTTTAGATTCGCTATATTTTTTCTAATTATTTCAACTACTGCCTTTGGGTTAGCGTTAAGCTTATAAGACAATTGCTCTAAAGAGTTATCACTACCAAATGTATAACCATTTATTTTCTTACTTTTAGTTGTGCAATTAGTATCTAGAGACTCACAAATAAAGCCATCTAATACTTCAATAGCACAGTTCATTTTCGTACGGCGACATAAAAACCGTGATTTTCCTACAACCTCTTGTAAGGAATCAAGCTCCACATCATTAAATTTGAACTTGGCAACTATTTCTTTTTCTATCTTATTTTCAAGATACAGTCTCTCAAATTCACTCTGAATATCTTTAATAATTTCAGCTTCAAGGAAACCATCAATATTTTCTATCTTTAAATAGTCACAATGTCGATATTCAATGTTAGGCAACTTTCTTTGCAAATATTCATCTTTAAGGCGTATGCACTCTTCACTATTTTTTGAAATTCTTGACGAATCCAATATGTTTTTAGCAACAGGCAACCTTCCTATATATCCAGCACTAATTGTGAATTTCGGATTAATCAATTTTAAAAAGAACGTAGCCACTCTTGAATTAAGATACGCTATGTGCGCGTACGCATCTCCTCTGTTTACTAAAATCCCTGGCCCTGAAGCGATGAACACCTGATTTTCTTTTAAAATTCGAACATTCATACCCAATGTTCCGGTATCACTGTACACCAGTTGAGTAGTGGCAATTTTGTTAACATTCCTCAGAGCACTTCCTTTATTTTTCTTTATATATTCAGCATCGTCCCCCCAAAGAACTTTAAAATAGTTCAACCCCATCCATTTACTAAACCCACCACCTTTACTAACCAGCCTCCAATCCTTATCTCCATTCACCTCCCATGCATATTTAACAAATTCACTATTATTCCCTGTAGACGTACCTTGCATTGGCGTCGCAAAGTCTGAATATGTTAAGAAGGCATGTAGATTATTAAACTTACTAGTAAGATGATAGCTAAACTCATAACCCGGGTTATTTTTAAAATCACTTTGATCTATTTGGTACGTATACTTTATTGGTATATCACTTTTACTCAGCAAGTTTATTTTGGAATCTATATTTTCATGTTTTAGATTATGAAAACTAGTGGGTTTAGTATTCAACTTTTTAATGACATATAAAGCCACATTAGTCTTTTCACCATTTATATTTTCAAATGCCTTTGTTCCTAAATCCACACACTCTTGTAATGATATATTTTCTAAAAAATAGCGCCTAAATTCTTTAAGAGAGGACAGGTACATCCAGTTGTTTTGAGAAACAACACCTAGCACATCATATTCAGACATTGATTGAATAATGTTTTGCAAGAATGAAACACACAGATCACCTTTACTCTCAGGATATCTAGTAACCAGGTACCCTTTAAGATTAACATCCATATCACGCTTACCCATAAATGGTGGATTTGTAACGTATATTTTCTTTTTACTACATATGACAGCATCTTCTATTTCTGATGCATATGAATCCCCACAAATTGCGTTAGATAAACAATTATCACTTAAAGAGCCAAGCAAATCACCGTCTACCCCTCCAAATATTTTTACCGGCACCTCACTGCCAGGCACCGCATAAGAGCATGCTTTAATATATAGAGAAAGTGATGCAATCTTAGATAAATTACTATCAAGATCAAACCCTATAAGCATCCTATTTAACAACTTATCAACGATTTCCCTGTTTGACAAAGATGGATAAAACTTCTTATGTAATCCAAACAACTTATCAAATGAGTAAGTTAGGAAATTACCACCACCTGAAGCAGGATCAATTACAACTACATCACTTAACTCACTCTTATTAATATTATTAAGAACCTTATCAACTAGGTACTTGACCATATACCTGTCAGTAAAGAACTGGGTAGTATATAAAATATCTAAATTTTGTAACTTAAAACTATTTTTACCAACATTATTAAATGCCGCCTTCTCAAGATCTCTTTTTAGAAACTGATACGTCCAGGAGATAATATCGTCTACGTTTTCGTCCTGCTCCTCATACGCACCCAACATGTCTTGAATTGTTTGTCGAAATAGTTTCTTTCGAAGACGCTTAACCACACTGTTGTATCTACTAACCAAATCAGGAAACCGACTGTTTATTAAATCTAATTCATATAAAAATGAATTGCATATGTCTCCGTTAATTAAATAGTCGGATTTTATTGATGTACGCTGCTTTAATGTTATCGCCGCAATTAATACCGCAAAAAAGGTACTAATATCCTCAATTGATATTGCCTTTTCTTGTTGATTCAAATTAGTAGTAAACATTGACACTAATTTTTTATAGCTATTCTTCATGTTTTTTTAATTTGTTTTATATTTGGCTAGTTTTTCATTTACCATCTGAATGGCGGCATATGTGTTTTTATTCTCACCATAATCTTTTATTATTTTTTGCGCTGTATTCATTGCCTTTAGAGAAAAAATCGATATTTTGTAATGCATTGCCAAACGCTCCAGCTGACTGTCTGTTGGCAATCTAACACCTCTTTCTAATTTGCTAAGCATAGGGCTGTCTATATCGGTTTCAATAGCTAATTGATGCAGGGTTTCATTTCTCTGCTTTCTCAGATTTCGAAGGTATTCACCAATTTCTATATTTAAATTCTTCATGTTGCCGCTTTTGTGCTTGCCATAATTAAACTTGCCAATAAATGACAATATACACAAATACTCTTTAGTACGCAAATTTTGGTTACGGTACACTATTTCAATCTAACAATTGTCAATGGCCAATAAAATGGCACATGGTGGCACTTGGGCCAAACCCACACAACCGCTTGAATTAAAAGAAAAAACGTATAGTATTTATACCAGTATACCGGCTTAAACACCGTTTTTTATGGACAAAAACCACGCTTTAAGGAGAAAACATTATGCCACGCACAAATCGTTATTTTTTACCCGGCTATGTCTGGCACATCACTCACCGCTGCCACAAAAAAGAGTTCCTGCTTAAATTTTCAAAAGACAGAAAACGTTGGCGCTACTGGCTCTTTGAGGCAAAAAAGCGATATGGTTTAAGCGTTCTAAATTTCATCATCACATCAAATCATATTCACTTGTTGGTAGCAGACCGCGGACAAGGTGAGATCGCCAGGAGCATGCAGTTAATAGCAGGGCGAACAGCGCAGGAATATAACCAACGTAAAAAACGTAAAGGCGCATTCGGGGAACGCCTGGTCATAGGACAGTGGTGACTGAAGATGATGTTCATCTGCTAAAAAAACCGGTTACGCCTTACATGGTTTATTTAGAGCATGAAAAGCTGGCTTTAAACGATGATAAGGCGATTAAATCAGGATAAGGTTGATATGTTATCAAATGGTTGCGCAGGTTCGACCCCTACTATTTGACCGAGTGCAAATCGAGGTTGTGTAGGTCTGACCCGAGTGCAAATCGAGTGCAAAAAGACACCTACGTGATGCGTTGAGAAATCAGTATTCAACATAAACCAGAATAGGTGTTCAACTTCACCGGAATACGCAACATCAATAAAGCCAAAAAACTTGGCTTTATTACCACATATTCAAGATGCACTGGTGACGGTGTATGGAGCAACGGGTATATCGCCACAATTCCTTTTGATTAACGATGCATCACCAGTAATACATCCGCTACAGAGTGATGTATCGTAGACGATACATGCCAGGCATCACAGGTATTACCCTAACATTCCATTATTATTAACCAATAAAAGAGGAGGTAAAAAGATCTTTTAGAAATCCAAATCAAGCAACAATTATAAATTTTCTCTAAACCATTCTAATAGCGGCCAAACCTTAGTTTTACGGTATCTAGACTCGAAAAAACTCTTATCAACATTGAAGCTATTTAACACATGGTTTTTTAAATCATCGTATACATCACCTGAATAGCCAATAACTTTATCCACATACGAACCCTGCTCAAGATCAGTTGCATCAAAAAGTATATCAATGATGACTCGCTTATCATTAACAACTGATGCTCGCCATATATATTTAGGCATCCCAGATATTAAGTATCTGTTCTTAATATTCGGACTTATATCGGTATTTTCTAATAATTCTGATTTGTATTCATTTACAGTTGTTAAATAAATATCCCATTCATAATCGCCACACACATCTAAATGATTTGAAGCCACTACATCAAACAATGTGTCAAATATCATTATCTGATCGTGTATACAACCATATGGAATTCTTATCTTGTGATACAACGGCAATAGCAACAGTTCAGGTACAGCCCTTGCACCGCCAATCTTGTCATTTACATCAGGCCAGGAAGTTGACAATGACGGCAAATCATCCAAACCATTTATATCCAGTATTACTGGTTGATCATCAAATTCCATTCTTGCAAATGGTCCTATCTGGTCATCATGCGCATACAGCTTATCTATTTTATTAGCCCTAAGCTTAAAACCAGCCGAGCCAAATGGCACTGGATCGACATTGGGTAAATTGTACCCTGTCAAAGATACCGCATGTTTTCCCATATCCTTATGTGGGACTTTATATGTATCGTACAAAGGAAAACCTAAGATCATAGGGATACCCATATGCAAATAAGCATAGGATGTACTTTTTAGCAGGTATTCATTTTTAACGGATACGGTATAAGGCTCAAGTTCAACTTTTTTAATGGCTCTTGCCATTTCAATCACGTCTAAACCCTTTGATGGAAACGCCCTCGTTCTCTCACCATCAGTAATGTGCTCTGTTGCAGCTTTTGTGATTGCAGATGGCGAAGGAATTGCATGCTGAAAGAGAATTCCTGTTCCTTGAAATATTGACCAAAGCGCACTGGTAGCACAAGCTGCCACAATATTATCTTGTTCCTGGAAGGCCAAACTCTTTCTAACTGTAAGCTGTATGCCAAATAAATTTGCACTATATGATCTAGTAATGGGGAAATATCGCGTACCTTGATCAGGGTAAATTTCTAAACATGTCCGACCAAATACCGTTCTTGGCAATGGCTTCACCACAATAAAACCCAAATAGTTATCTTTTAATAGCTGCGCAGTTAAATTAGCGTCTTCACCAGCCAGAAGACCGTCAAAGTCGTCACAGGTGAATTCATTTTTAAAGATATGAAGTCTTGTACATTTACGCTTGTAAGACTTAAAACACCGCACATAATATTCAGCATGATCCTCAGTATAATCATGATCAATATAATTATTTTCTAAAACTATCGTCTTAGCGTTAACGTCGCGAAAATAATCTTCAAAATATCTAACATGCAACTTTCTATCAAGCTGGTCAGATGAAAGAGTAGATTTTTTAGAGAGTATATCTTTGAGCGTGCCAGGCAAGCACGGGAGAACACTATACACATCATCCATGTGAAACCTTTACTTCAGCATAGAATAGGATTACAGCGTAAAAGCCTCATGCAACGTTTCAACAGAAACTTCCCTCTGCTCACGCAGCCTATCAGTTTCTTCTTGAGCCCTTTCCAAAGCTTCTTCAAGCTTAGCTTGCAACTCTAATTGTTGATCATGACTTTGCATGTTTTCTTGTTGACTCCAATCTGTCATTTTTTAAAACCTTAGTTATGAAATTACGTGCAAAAAACTATCCGTTTGTAACAAGCAACCAAGATATCATGGTGCGAATCATACACTTAAAGTAGCATATAAATCAATTTTTATAGCAAATAAGGGAAATCATGCACTCAATAAACCAAAAATGCAAAATTATTAAAAACACACCAATTTCTCTATTTATCCTGACTTCCGCACTTTTCCCCATAAACCCCAGTAGAATAAGGATTGTAAAAAAAGTGGGGCGCTACTTTTTAATCGCCTTGCACTCGCCTGCACTCGGCCTGCATTCGGGTCAGACCTACACAACCGACCGTCCGTATTCGCCAACAGATGACCTTCGCCAATCTTGTATGATCTTCCCAGTCAACACATAGGTGACCTCGAACATATTTTCAAACTATGAAGTTTTGCTCAAAAGCGGACGTCAAATAATATAAATCAATCAGCCCCATTGTTTTTCCATTGTTTTTTTAAGTCAAGCGGCTACGTTCTGTTTATGCCGGGGTCGAGCAGGTTGAATGCAATTGAATGAATGCTGCTTATTTGACAGCCGCAATCACTGATATCTCAACTAATAATTCAGGACGAGCCAGGCTGGCCTCTACACATGCGCGTGCAGGTGAAAAACCTTCGATGACCCATGCGTCCCAGATTTCGTTCATGACAGAAAAATATTTCATATCCTTCAGGTAAATAGTGGCAGATAAAATATGTTTGCGGTCACTGCCTGCCTGTTTTAACAGATCATCGACTTTTTCAAGCATCGTGTGTGTCTGCTCGTCAACACCATCATCAGAGTTTTTTGCCACCTGACCACAAAGATATACCGTGTCATTATGAATGACAATTTTACTCATACGTCGGCGTTCTGTGCCTAAACGGGTAATGGCCACATATTTCTCCTGGAAATTAAAATAACTCTAAATAATACCTTTTTTCTCCAGAAAAGAAATAACCTCGTTGGCGAGTATATCGGGCGTTTTTTCTGCAGCTAAAAGGATCAGTTCTGGTGAAATTGGTTCTTCATAAGGGTCATCGATTCCGGCATATCGCTCACCGCTACCACAAAAAAGAGTTCCTGCTTAAATTTTCAAAAGACAGAAAACGTTGGCGCTACTGGCTGTTTGAAGCAAAAAAACGTAAAGGCGCATTCTGGGAAGACCGTTATCATGCAACCGCTGTTG
>JAFLJY010000158.1 GCA_022712755.1 Gammaproteobacteria bacterium | reverse complement strand
ATTTTTGGTATTTTATAAAAATGTGCCTGCAAAATCTGCGCACCAGTGGCAGAGTCAAGAATCAGGGCGTTTTGTGCTGCACCGTGTACCTGATAAGGCAGAGCTGAACTCATGTAGGCAAAATATTCAAGTGAACTTAGGTCTGTTGAACTTTTGTCTGAGGCACGATCGATGGCAGTCATTTCATCACCATCTCTGAAAACAGCAAGCTGCTCGGGCGGGCTCGCCGGACTCTGTAAACTCAAGCCAGGAGCATGGCGAAAGGGAATGAACGAACTCTGCACAACATCAATTTGAGAAACAGGTGAGCTATGTGAGAAACGCAAAGAGGCATCTTTTATCAATAGAGTTTGCGCCAGCCCTTTGTATTCTGACAAGCGCAGATCAAGCCATTTCTGCGGCATTAAAAAAACAGCGATCATGCACAATAAAAGCACCGAAACGGTTATCTGTTTTTGCCTGTTGCAGAAATTCGACAGTGCAAAAAAGCCAGCTGTTAAACCGCAAACAGCTAAAATACGCAACAAAACATCAGCTGAAAATAGTTGCAGCAGTACCATTATTAACATCGCGCCTATACCGGCACCAACGAGATCAATGCCATACACCAGTGATATTTTCTGATGAAAGCGCATGATGGTGAGCGCAATTGCATTGGCAACAAAGAAAAAAGGCAGGGTCAGCAGTAAGTAACTCGATAGCAGACGTAACCACTGGCCACTGTCCCACAATATTTCCAGGGTATTAAAAGGCAGTTGCTGTATAACAATAAAACAGGTGATGGAGGAAAGCCCAAATAACAGAATGCTAATGATGAATACACGGTCATAGTTATCCAGCAGCCTGTCTCGAAACACAGTAATGAAACTGCCGCTGGCACCATAACCCAGCAGAGCAATACTGATTACCATGAATGCAAAATGGTGCCAGTGAACAATCGAAAATAGCCTTATCAGCAGCACTTCGTATGCCAGGGCTGAGGCAGACAGGATAAAAACAGACAGTAGCGGCGGTGTTAATGTCGGCTGATCCGTTATTGCATCCACCAGTTACTTAGTAGCTGTTATGAAATAAACATCTCACCTTGCTTGTCTTTTTGTCCGTCTTCAGCGTTACGTCAACAGTCATTTAGTTCGACTATATTCCCATTGACGCGCCTTGAATACGAATAAAAATCCTTCGCAATCTGTAATGTTTATTTCATAACACCTCCTTAGTAACCGCCGGTAAACGGCACAAAAGCGACCGGTAATACCTGTCGGGTGGTGACTTTACCCTGTTTATCTTTATCAACCAGGGTCAGGTACTGTGTCTGAAATCGTGTACCCACGGGAATCACCATGCGTCCGCCGTTTTTTAGCTGCTTAACCAGTGGTGGCGGAATATGGCTTATAGCTGCCGTTACCATAATGCTGTCAAAAGGGGCATATTGCGGCCAGCCATCATAACCGTCAGCAATACGCGTTTTGATATTGTCATAATCCATTCGAGTTAGCAGCTGTGTCGTGGCCTCACCCAGCTCTTCAATGATCTCTATACTGTAAACTTCCGCTACCAGTTCTGACAGAACAGCGGCCTGATAACCTGAACCAGTACCAATTTCAAGCACACGCTGACCCGGCTGAGGCTGTAATAAATCAGTCATCAGAGCAACGATAAACGGTTGTGAGATGGTTTGTCCATGACCGATGGCTAAAGGCCGATTTTTATATGCCATGGAGCGCTGCTTTGCGGGCACAAACTGATGCCGGGGAACGGTTTTCATGGCCTGTAAAACAAGTTTATTAAATGATTTTTTGGTGATGTATTTCACCGTTATCTGCACATCATCTTCAATGTCAGCAACCATTTGTTGACGCTGCAATGTGTATTCATCAGCAATAACCAACCCGTTAGTGATGAAAACCAGTTGCGCAAATGCCCAAACTATTATGTATTTTAATGACATATCGTTAACGTGGTGTTGTATTTAAAACAATTTAACCCCGGTTCAACTGAGATGTGATTTAAACTCAAGTGTACACCTTTCTATCATTTGTTCTAAGTAGAATATACAACTTTAATCTTCGCCGTTTTACCTTACAATTAAATGATGAAACTATGCATCTATCACAATAATTGCCTTGATGGATTTGGTGCCGCCTGGGCTGTACGTCATGCACTGGGTAATGGTGTTGAATTCTATAAAGGTATTCATCAGCAGCAGCCGCCTGAGATAAAAGGCCGGGACGTTTTGCTGGTGGATTTCTCCTATAAAAAAGCGGTACTGGAAAACATGCTGAAAACCGCCGCCAGTATTACCATACTGGATCACCACATATCCGCTGAAAAAGATTTATCCGGTTTATTAACAAGCGGAAAAATAAACGGCTTATTTGATATGAATAAATCCGGCGCTATGCTGGCATGGCAATGGTTTAATCCTGAACAACAGCCACCAAAACTCATTGAATATATTCAGGATCGTGACTTATGGTTATTTAAGCTTGCGGGTACAAGAGAAATTAATGCTGCACTTTCTTCCTACCCGTATGATTTTAAGGTATGGGACAAGCTCATGGCCAGTAACAACGATGAACTCAATGCACTAAAACGCGATGGCAAGGCGATAGAGCGCAAACTACAAAAAGATATAAAACAATTAATTGCATCCGGTGTCAGGCGAATGGTTATCGGTGGCTATGATGTGCCGGTACTTAATGCACCTTCTGCCTACATATCTGATGCCGGTCATATTCTGTCTGCAAACGAACCCTTTGCCGCCTGTTACTGGGATCATGCCAATGGCCGTTCATTTAGCCTACGTTCCAGTGAAGATGGTATAAATGTTGCTGATGTAGCAAAAAAATATGGCGGTGGCGGGCATGAAAAAGCGGCAGGGTTTACTGTGCAAATAGGATGGGAAGGTGAATCAGCCTGATTTTTTGATTGCCTGGTATGCTCAGAATAGATACCGTACAGAGGACACCAGGTTCAACTATAACGAACTCTTTACTTAGGTTAAAGAAGAATCACCCATGTAATGGTAGCCAGGGTTGCTATTGCAATAACTACCATTATTACCGCAACACAGTTCGTACAAAGGTTCTTTAGTTTGTGGATTGTTGTCGTCATTATTAGATCTCTTTTTTTACATTTAGCCTTTACAGGCAATACCTACCGTAGTTCAGAACATGAATATTTCTCTGGTTTCATTTAAGTGCATCTCTAAAGATTCCATCCTTTGGTGCGTTAACGGCACATCCGTGTGCCACTTCTCATAACTGGCCTCTTCGCACTTGAGAAACTAAATAAAATACGGCATTTTTCATATAATTGTTGAAGCACTTATAGACTGCATGGGCCAGCAATACTTACTACATATCTGGCTCATGCAGTCTATAAACATAGCGTTTCAACGTCATACACATGCTATGCAGCTTCTGCACACTGTTACAGCTTGATATGTTTGAGTCCAAATCCAGCCTGACATCGTTAGGTTTTTTATATCAAGTGTACACAGTCAAGAAATGCTATTTTTTTTGTGCGGGTGCCTTCAGGGTAGAACCGGCAATTTTCTTGCAGGTGCCTTCAGGCACATAAATCCACTCCTTCGGATCATTGTCTTTTGCAGCCTGCCCCGAACAGTTGTGAGCACTGGTACCACAGTCATTCATACCTGCCTTGACGATACCAGCACACTTCTCAAAACCCACTTTGCCTGCAAAAGCACCTGTTGATGCCATAATAATCACACTGGACAGCATAGCCATAATAAATACTTTATTTTTTTTCATGATTTTTTCCTCATTAAAAATACACATTAGTTATAGACTAGGCAGTCAAATAGCCCCATCTGATAGTATGACCTGATGACCTGTGATTTTCATACACCTGTGATAAAAAATATTCACCTTTTAATGTAAGTAAATCAGACATCAGCAGGTCTATTATTACTATATGACAAAACATTCCAGACAATTTGAAGCACTGGTTAACGCACACAGTACCGAGCTATTTCGTTATGCCTATGCCATGTGTCGTAACCGACACCAGGCTGAAGACCTGGTGCAGGAAACCTACCTTCGTGCCTGGCGGGCAAAGGATTCGCTACGTGATCATCGCGCTGCACGAAGCTGGTTATATACCATCCTCAGACGAGAATTTTTTCGCCTTGGACAGCGCACCAGGCCCGAAACAAGAGACCCCGCAGAATTACAGGCAGTTGCAGCAGTTGATTACGACACCAGCACAGAAGCATTCGCTGTCCGGCGTGCCATTGATACGCTGACAAAAGAAGATAAGGAATCGTTATTATTACAGGTTATCGGTGGTTTCAGTTGCAGTGAAATTGCAGCATTAATGGAGTCAACACCCAATGCCACCATGACGCGTCTTTCGCGTGTACGCAGGAAACTACGCGATTTGCTATCAGGCAATGAGACAACACTAAAACATGAAGGTAAATCATAATGAATTGCATCGAGTTCAGACATCAGTTGTTAACTGATCCACGGTGTAATGTTGATGATTTTCATCAACACCGTGACACCTGCGCTGCCTGTGACCGTGAATCCATGCAGGTTTTACAGCTGGAAGACAAACTGCTTAAATCTTTTTCAGTCACTCCACCTGATGGTCTTAAAGCGCGTATCATTCTGGCGCAAACACTGAATGATGAAAAAAACCGGGGTAAATTTCAGCCTCAGTGGCTGGCGGCAGCGGCAATGATGGTACTGGTTATTGGTCTGACCGGATGGTTTGGTTTGCAATGGACAAATCAGCAAGGCGGGATTTCAAACCTGCAGACAGCGGTACTCAACCACATTACCGATGAGCTGAATCACCTGCATGAAGATAACAATGTTCAAACCGCAGATATTAGCAATCTATTAGCACCTTTTGGCGCCCGGCTGGAGGGAAATCCAGGCCAGGTCAACTACCTCGGACGATGCAATATCAGAAAACAGTCGGGCATTCATCTCGTTGTGCCCGGTTATAAAGGCTCGGTAACCGTCCTGCTTATGCCGGGTGAATTCATCAATGCGGCAGTAGATGTCAACTCATCCCGCTTCAGCGGTCGCATCATCCCTACAGACTATGGCAGCATTGCTGTTGTTGGTGAACACGGTGAAATGCTTGATAATATTTCTGATAATTTCATCAGAAATATCCACTGGACAAGCTGAGTCATTACAAACAACCAAACAACGAATACACGTAACTACGCAGCGTGTTACGTTAGATAAGGATGCAGGTTATTGATTTTTGGGAACGTATTTACAGCGACCTTAGTAGTGGTGCATGGATGCGCCGTTTACGAACAAGTAGTAGCACAAGAACGTGCTGTTAACGAACCAAAGGATGGAGAGGATGGAGAAATCAATAACCTGCATCCTTTTCCTAAACTACACTGAGTAGTTACGAATTCACTAGTAAATTATGAATCACACAATGTCTGCTGCCATGTGTGTTGCTGATTGATCCAGTCTGCAAAATATACCGTTTATGGCTTAGCAGGCTGCACCTACTTGTGGGTAATGTTCATTGCCCCAGCACATTCAGGTAGTCGATCATATCCTGAATCTGTTCTGCTGTCATATGACCCTTCATACACGTTGTACTCGGTGCCCGAGTCTTTCGAACACGTTTTTTGAGTTCCAGTGTTTCCGGATGATCAGACTTCCATGTGACCTGTGGATCTGCCAGAAATGTCTTCAACCAGTCTTCACTGTGCCGTTGCGTGGCTTTCTTGAGTCCCGGCCCGACAAGTTTCCTATTGTCTACATAATGACAGCTGTAGCAGTTACCTCCGTTAAGACTACTGAAATAAGTTTCGCCTTTAGCGGCATCCGCCCACGTTGGGGCAGCAGCAAACAGGCTGAGCGTGATTCCAGTCGGCAAATAGAACAGTGATTTCTTCATTTTCTTTCTCCGTATTCAATTAAACATTCAGTAGACTTCGCAATTGTCACGAGCCCGATAAACTCGTTTTTCACTCTGGGAAAAGCGGTATAAATAGAACCTCATAAACTGCTTTTTCGTGGTGTATTACAAATTGGAAACTGACATAACAAAATGGTTCCTGTCGATTAAGAACCATACTATAAAATTGCAAAACATTACTAACGAAGGACTGACCGATTACCACCCAGTTCGGCGACGATGCGGTCAGCCACTCGAAATGCGTTGGCGTAAATCGTCCAGGTAAAAGGTGCGCTGCCTGCGTTTGGCATAAAACTGCCATCACTAACGTAAAGGTTCTCCACATCGTGTGCCCGACAATTCGCATCCAGTACTGAAGTTGCAGGATCATTGCCAAACCGACAGGTACCTGCAACAAGATTCGTTGGTGGTTTACCGACAGCAAAGGAAACCACGCCCTTCGCTCCCATGGCTCTGAGCACATCAGCACCTTTGGCGGCAAGATACCAGCCGACCTGCAGGTTACGCACATGAAAACCGGTACGCACTCTGGCAACCGGCAGCCCCCATTGATCTTTGAGCTGCGGATCAAGACGGACGTGGCAGTCGTCCACCGCCAACCAGTCACAGAAGGCTTCCAGTTTGACATACAGACCATCACCAAAATGCGACTCCAGGCGGCGTTTTAAGGGTTTGCCCCAGACCAGCTTGCCGCTGCCGCGTATCTGGCGGGCGGCCCTGGGTACCGGGTTGGGGTGGATATGAACAAAATCAATGGTACCGCCTTTTTGTCTGGGGCCAAATGCTTTGTCATCAATGACATACCAGTCCTGCAGGGCACGATTAATAAACGGCCCGACATCGTGTGCCTCGGCAGCGCGCTCTTTAAATAGTTCATACGGCAACATACCTGAACCGGAACCACCGCCGGCAAACAGCAGGTTTTTACCCACCAGATTATTTGCATTTGCCAGCCCGTTTTTATGTTTTGGCCCCACTGAGTTGAGCAACAAACGCGCGCTCTCGATAGCCTGACAGGCAACAACATAGATGCTTGCATCGACACGTTGTTTTGTGCCGTTTTTATCTCGGTATTCAACTGCCTCGACCTTCCCTTTCTGGTCACTCCGCAGGTGAGTAACCATCGCATGTGGCCGAATCTGACAGCGCCCGGTGGCGACCGCACGTTTCAACAGCGCAGCACGTGAACTACCCTTTGCGCCGGTTGAACAGCCATAGGAACCGCAATAACCGCTGTAATTACAGCCCCCCCTGCCCGCTGCTGAATCTACACCAGAGTGTGAAAGAATGGCGCGTGGTGTTGGAAAAGGAAACATGCCCAGTTTTTCACAGGCTTTATCAATATGCTCGGCAATAGGGTGTTCGCGTAATGGCGGATAAGGAAAATCACGGCTACTGCGCGGTTCGGCATGGGGATGTTCAAGCACCCGCCCGGAGACACCAACCACCCGTTCGACCTTATCGTAATAAGGTTCAAGTTCATCATAATCAATCGGCCAGTCCACCATGTTGGCACCTTCAATCGGTCCAAAGGTGGACAGCAGTTTGAAGTCGATGGGTTTGAGCCGATGAAAATAACCGCTCATAAAATTCGACGAACCACCCACACAATTGCCATTCCAGAAGTTAAGGCTGGAACGCCAGGTCGGTGCGCTGTGCCAGTTACCGTCGTCATCTTCCTGTTCTGCCACCTGCGGTTCTTTGCGCATATTCGAGGTATAAACCTTGCGCAAACAACAGGCCAGCTCATCTTTAAAAAAATCATCTTCGCTAAACCACGGCCCTTTTTCCAGTACCACAACCGAATAACCAGCTTCAGTCAGGGTCAGCGCAATCGGTCCTGCACCTGCACCACTGCCGATGACACAGACATCATAATCAACACTCATAGCAGAAAGTACCGTTTGTTAGCGGGTGGGCGTGGAAAACCCGGTCTATGATCCAGCCATTTCCAGCCTGCCGCATCGAGATTGCCGCCATAAACCGGATCAGTCAGCAGCGCTTCAAAAATGTAACCCAGTATTTCAGTAATCCATTTTCTGCCAGTACTTTCTACTTCAAACGCCCGCAGGTCGGCTTCTTTCTGTTCTTCTTTCAGCTGGACAAACGATTTACCAAACTTTTCACGGGTAAATACCTGCAGTTTTGCCGTGCCGTTGATAATAAATTGCCTGCCGTCCAGATCGAGTGTCTGGTCTAAAAGTACAAAATGCAAATAATGGGTCGCATGAATATCAGCCGCACCGGGGGCGGTATCTTCTATAGGAAACAGGTGTTCCTGCACGGCTGCTATGGTCAGCCATTGCTGCCTGTTGAGACCGCCACCTTGTGGCAAATCATCAAGCTGGTCGGGTGACATTGCAGCTAAACGGTTTGCCCAGGATGACGAGATAACAACACCCATACCCGCACTATGCAATAAAAAGTCTCTTCTTTTCATCTGCCGAGTTTTACCAGATACATTACTGAATGGCTACTTTTTGGCAATCCTGTGTGCCTCTACCGTTGGATCGGCGGCAACCGCCTGTAAAAACCATACCATCCATTGTGGTTTGATGTAACCCCGCTTACGGATAATTTCTGTGCCCTGACTGCTAAAAATCAGGGTTGCCGGCATGCCTGCTTTTTCATAACGTTTCGCCAGCTCCGGGTTATCTTTTTCATCGACACGCACCGTTATGTAATCCTGTTTGAGCAAAGTTTGAACGCGGGAATCACGATAGGTGGTTGCATCCATCTTGTGGCAAAACTCACACCATTCTGCGGTCAGGGAAAGCAATACCAGTTTGTTTTCTTTTTTTGCCTGCTCAAATATCGAGCCTGACCAGCTTTGCCATTTGACACTCTGAATCTGACTCGACTGAACCTGTTCCGGCCTGTCTACTGCCCAGACGCTGGCAGTAAAAAACAGCAACATAAACATTGGGTATATTAATAACCTGCTCATACAGATAGTGACCGGCTGAGTAATATGATACTTACAAACAATTTAACATTCCCGGTTTTTGGATACCACAGTCATCTCCAAATGGAGATGACTGTGGTTTTGTGCTATTAGCCTTTCCATCCTTTGGTCCGTAAACGCCACATCCGTGTGCCACTACTCCATCCTTTGGTCCGTAAACGCCACACCCATGTGGCACTTCTCCATCCTTTAGTTCGTAAACGACACATCCATGTGGCACAATTCGAGCAAATTTATTAATAAGACATAATTCGCATATCATCTTCAAACAGCGCATTAAAGATTGTCAATGAAGGTGTTATCTCAACACCGGCAATTAAATCTGCCTGCTTTAAGCCCTGGAACACGGCACAGGTTTTACAAAGATAAACCGCACCACCGTCAACAATAACAGCTTCTAACAATTCTCTCGGTGTTTTGCCTTTTGCCGGGAAGATGTTTTGACCACCTTTTATAGCAGGATAAAGTGCCGCATTTGCGCCAAGAATAACAGTGACTTTAGCGCCTTTCTTCACTGCACTGTGCGCTAAAATCAACCCCATTCCGGCTTCCACTACATCACCTGATTTGACAATAACAACTAATTTTTTACCATCAAGTGGTTTTTCAACGGCGGCAAAAGCACTGGTCGCGGCAAATGCAAACATTAGTAGCAAGTAAGGTAATAATTTTTTCATAACATGTTTTCCTATGAATTTTCCTAAGTTTAAATATAATTTAATTGTGTTGGTGTGAATGAATTTATTCACAGTGTTATAGACCTGCTAAGCACCATGATACTTACAGAAAATTTCTATAAAAACAGCTAAATTCAGTTTTGTGTTGCGTTGACGCGCATGGATGCGCTAATGTCGCAGGTGCATGGAGCACAGGAGCGACCATTTGTACAAGAAGTAAAATAGCAATAATTCACCTTAACCCCCTTTTCAATCAAAATATCAAAGAAGAAATCAATGACCCAATCAGCAAATACCACAGCAAACATCGGCATTGTCACCGTTTCTGACCGTGCTAGCCGCGGTGAATATGAAGACCTCGGTGGCCCTGCTATTGAACAGTGGTTAACAGACGCTCTGTCCAGCCCGTGGCAGGCAATAAAACAAATTGTGCCCGATGAACAAGATCAAATTGAAGCGGTTTTGCGTGAGTTATGCGACAACCAGGCCTGTCACCTGGTAGTAACGACTGGCGGCACAGGCCCTGCCAGGCGGGACATTACACCCGAGGCAACGCTAGCCGTCTGCGATAAAATCATGGATGGTTTTGGCGAACTGATGCGTAGCGTTTCACTACAATATGTACCCACAGCCATACTGTCACGTCAGCTTGCGGGTATCCGTGGAAAATCATTAATAATCAATCTGCCCGGCAAACCGAGCGCCATTGCAGATTGCCTGAATGCGGTTTTTCCTGCGGTGCCTTATTGTATTGATTTAATTGAAGGTCCGTTTCTGGAAACCCATGAAAGTTTCGTAAAAACATTTCGACCAAAGAAAAAATAAGTATCAGACTCAATGCTAGTAAGTTAAGCAATAATGCCCGTCATTCCGGCATGTTCTTAGCCGGAATGACGGCAACCGCCACGGATTATTGAGAAGCTACTATTATTCCTGCAAAATGGATATTGGCCTGCACCAGTATGACGAAATAGTCAGCCACCTGTCATCGACATCAGCCGAACCACCTGACCCGGTTTCTCGTTAAACTCATGTTGTTCAGGTTTCAATGCCAGTGCTTCGATGATTGCCGCTTTTAGGTCTGCATCGCTAATACCATCACGCAATAATTGACGCAATGGATAACTATGTTCCTGACCAAGACATAAATAAAGCGTGCCATCGACAGACAGACGAACCCGGTTGCAGGTTTCACAAAAATGCTGCGACATCGGGGTAATAAAACCGATGTGCAAACGTGTTCCGTTAATACGCATATAACGAGCGGGTCCACCACCTGGCATGACACCGGGAACCAGTTGATAACGCTCTTTTAACTGCTTTTT
>JAFLJY010000157.1 GCA_022712755.1 Gammaproteobacteria bacterium | reverse complement strand
TCAAACATCCCGAAATGAACGATACAGCCGTTATCATCAACGAATTTGGTGATGTTGGTATCGACCACCTGCTGGTTGAAACCGCCGATGACAATATTTTTGAAATGGCGTCAGGTTGCCTGTGCTGTACCATAAGGGGGGATCTGGTTGACACTCTTTGCGACCTTATGGCCCGCCGCCAAAAAGGCACAATCAAAGCTTTCAACCGGGTCGTTATCGAAACCACCGGCCTGGCCGACCCGGCCCCGGTTTTGCACACCATAATGAACCACCCGGTATTACTTGAGCACTATCGGCTTGAGGGTGTCATAACCGTGGTCGATACGGTCAATGGCAGCGCTACTCTAGATGTCCATGAAGAAGCGGTAAAACAGATCGCAGTTGCTGATCGTCTGGTGTTGACCAAAGCTGATCTTCTGGTTGGTAAGCAAGGGGAAGAAAAACTGTTTGCGATTATTGCCCGGTTAAAAAAACTCAATCGGGCTGCGCGCATGCTTGAGGTCACCACCGGGGAAGCCACACCGCAAAACCTGTTCAACACCGGTATTTACGACCCGGAAACAAAAACCGCAAATGTCGCGCGCTGGCTGGCAGCAGACGCTTATGACAACACTGGCCACAATCACGGCCACGACCCCAACCGCCATGATGATCATATCGAAAGTTTTTCGATCACCAGTGACAAGGCAATTTCACAATGGAACCTTGATCTGTTCCTTGAACTGCTGCGCGGCTACCATGGTCCTAACCTGTTACGGGTAAAAGGCATCATCAAACTGGAAGAAGATTTGCAGAAGCCGCTGGTTATTCACGGCGTTCAGCATATTTTCCATCCACCCTTTCAACTGGACAAATGGCCTGACGATGATCACCGTAGCCGGATGGTTTTCATCACTCGCGACATCAAAAAAGCCCAGCTTGAAGATCTTTTTAAAGCGTTCACTGATCCGGTGCGGGGCGGTGCTGAGGCTTTTCGCGATGACACACTGTCCCTTAGAGGCAATGACTGATGCTTGATATTTACACACTTAAATCCTGCGACACCTGTCGCAAAGCAGTCAAGTGGCTGGAAAGCAACAATATCACGGCAAATATTTATGATATTCGCAGCGATGGCATTTCATCTGATGTCATTGCAACTGCAATTAACAGCCTTGGCTGGGAGAAAGTTCTCAATCGGCGTTCTACCACCTGGCGCGGTGTTGATGAGAATCTGAAGCAAGACATGACTGCGGAAAAAGCAACAGCCCTGATTGTCGAAAACCCGACGCTAATGAAGCGGCCACTATTTGTCAGTGATGGTAATCATGTAGTTGGCTTTGACAAAGCTGCGCAATCGAGGCTGGCTGAAATCACGCCCTGACCAACGGTCGCGTCAGACAGGTCGGCCCGCCTTCACCCTTGCGACTGATTTCATCAGCTTTTATCACCTCAACCTTGCATCCGGCCGCCAACAGGCGCTTTTCCGTTTCAGGGTTTCCGGCAACCATAATGACATGGCGCGGAGCGATGGCCAAAATATTGCAGCCCATCGATTCAAATTCTTCTTCAGGCACCTCGACAAACTTAAAACCCCGCTCCTCAAGAAATTCCACCAACCGCACCGGCATCAAAGGCAGATAAACCACCGCCAAGGTCTCATCCACCGGACTAAGCACCGACATCAGATGAAAAACATCATCACGGCCTTTGTAATGAGGCATATCAAACGCTTTGATCGAAACATTGGCGCCGACAATTTTCTGTAATTGCGCAATTCCGGCAAGATTGGTGCGATAGCCGATGGCAGCAAGCAGGGTTTCATCATCAAGCCAGACCAGATCACCACCCTCGACCATGCCCGGCAATTCGATTTCCCCGGCTATGTTTTCGCCATTTTCATACAAAACATGGGCGTTGACCGCTGGCTCACTGCGACGTTGTTCTTTTCCCATTCCTGCCTTGACCAACCCCTTGGGCGTCACAATCAGGGAATCGCGTACATAAATTGAATCCAGCCCTGGTTCATCCATTGCCGCAAGCTCGATAACCTCAGCACCAGCCTGCCCCAACAATCGGGCAAAAATGTCATACTCTTTGACCGCCGCCGTAAAATCGGGCTCACTATGATAATTGAGATCGCGCCACTGGGCTGAAATCTGCTGCTGACTGCCAAAAGCCTGCTCCGGGCGACGAATGGCGATACGCTTTAACTGACCATACTCATTCATGGCATTCTCCACTGGAAAATTCCCTCAATCCCGGTTCTAATGCCCGAAAGGCGTTTTGTCAGAAAAAATGCCGCTTTTGTGATGCCAATTTTTCCTGCACAGTGGGCATAGTCTGAAAAACAGTGTGCAAGGCAGGTTTGCTTAAATGTCGAACAATACACAAAACCCGGTACGGCCTGGAAAACAGGGTGGTAAACGCAAATCACGAGCCTTCCCCAAGGGCCGTCAGCTGGTGCCATCGGCGCACCGTGACATTGTCGATCTGCTCGGTAATCGCCCCCGTCGCCGCGATTTGCTGATCGAGTATCTGCACCTGATACAGGACAAGTGGCACCATATAAACGTTGCTCATCTGGCTGGCCTGG
>JAFLJY010000236.1 GCA_022712755.1 Gammaproteobacteria bacterium | reverse complement strand
GTATTAGGGGACGGAGGGATTAAATTTTGACCAGCCATTCATGGGCTGATATCATTGAGTAAAATCTATAAATAGAGCAATGGAGTTGCTATGCCAAGACGTGCAAGGATGTACCTGCCAGACCTTCCTTATCATATCGTCCAACGAGGTAATAATCGAGAAGCTTGTTTTATAGAGCCAGAAAATTACCATTATTATCTTGAACTGTGGAAAGAGATATCATCACGCTACGGCACAACTGTACATGCTTACTGCTTGATGACCAACCACGTACATATATTGGCAACACCACAAGAAAAGACATCTATATCCAACACCATGAAAGTGGTTGGTAGCCGCTATGCGCAATACATTAATAAAAAATATAAAAGGACAGGTACTTTATGGGAAGGCAGGCATCGATCTAGTCTGATACAAACAGAAAAATATTTTCTTACCTGCTGTCGTTATATCGAATTGAATCCAGTAACTGCTAATATGGTAAAAAGACCTGAAGAATATAAATGGTCTAGTATGGTATCAATGCTTGGGGAGACGACAGTTGGCTGTCGCCACATGAAGAATATAAGCGGCTTGGTGCTACAAGTGAACAACGATGCCAGAATTATCGACGGTTATTTAAAGATCGTGCAGAACCGGAAGATATAGATTTAATAAGAAAAGCTGCGCATTATTGTCAACCAATCGGCGATGATCGCTTTAAAGAAATGATTGAGAAGAAATATGGGATTAAAATGGGACTGACTCGACGTGGTAGACCCGAAATTGAAGGATGAAGATGGTGTGGTTAATATTTAATCCCTCCGTCCCCTATAACGCCCTATAACGATAACGATAACGCTATAACGTATCCTTGTTCGTTATGCATTTATTCTTCATAAAAGATAGCATCAAGCATTGCGGTTCTTCCAAGCCATGCTTGAGCTCCAGTTTTGTTTTTTGGCTTTTCGGACAGCCACCATACTGAATCAATAATTCTCTCAATTATTTCATCCCAATAGCCTTCAAATGATACAGATTTTGTAATTCCAAACTCTTCACATAATTTAGGACGGTTTTGGGTATCCAGACACACGAAGTAATCAGGCCGCTTCATTGCAAGCAATCTACTTGCAATGGCAACACCTGACCCGCCGTCAGGAAACGCTTGCTGAAACTCATTTACAAAATTACTGTAATCTGATTTATTTATCTTTCCTTCAAGTGGTATTTCATCAAGCGCTTGTGATATGAACTTGTTATTCACATTTATTCTATTCTGGAATTTACCTGCACCTTTCATGCTTCCGAACCAGCCCCAGCCAATATCAGATTCAGATTGTTTTTCTGTTGCAATACCTGCAATTTCTCTTCTTTTTATTTTTTTAAATTGTGAAAAACTATTATTATCACTAAAGTATCTTTTAGCCGTATTTAATAGTTTAACTCGACCCTCAAAAGAGTGAAACTCATAATTATTAATTAACTCAAAATACTCTGACCAACTTAAAGAAAATATCTTTGATTTTACCAAAGGCTTACTATTTTTAGACTTACCATATTTACCTTTTAGAGAATTAATTTTCTTTTTATTTTTATTCCAAATATTCTTGTAGTTATGGTATTCGGTTTCGCTTATAGACTCTGAATTCGACCAATAACCATCTATTGTATCCATTAGAGACTTATATATGTTTGTAGAGTTAGGATCAGTGCTTTTTATGTGTACTACAACTTCATTGTTTTTTGTTAGTGCTGATACGGTGAAATTTGCACTTCCAATTATGCACTCCCAATCGTTTCTACTATTCGAAAACAAATAGACCTTGGGGTGATATATGCCATTTGTTTTTAAAATAAATTTAACCTTTTTGCTGTTAATAAATTTTTTAATGAAATTGGGATGTGTTTGATAAAAATGTGTGCCAACTATCATTTTACTAATTTTATTTTTATTGTGTAAAAGTTTAATTGACGATTTTGAACCTAGAGATGCCCAAGCCGTTGCAATGTAATATTTTTTATATTTTTCTATTAACTTTAATAGCGCACCGTCTATTTTTGACGCTTTTGTAATAATTTCCATCTCTATTCCTAATTTAAAGCGATTTCATATTGTGTTTATTATTTTTGCATAACGTTAAAAACAACCGGCGTGTTTTTTACGTCCGGTTTATTGGCTTATAGTCCTTCTATAATTTTTCTAAGCGTTTTATTTCCGAATCGTTTTCTGGATTTTATCTCTTTTATTAGTGACTTAACCCTTGATGGTTTAGATTTACCAAAAAATTTACTAATAGTTACCAGTTCTAAACAATCTTCTTTATAGTCAGAATTTGGATGATCTGGTTCACCAGGATTACAATCAATAAATACTATCTTTTGGGAATTATTCCTGTCAATTGACATAAACACATTCTCAAGTGTTTCAAAATCACCAACGGCGTATTTGTATTCATGAATATCGGCAAGGGCAGAAGCCAAAGAGAAAAAGATGTCTTCTTTAGAATGCGTATTTTTTTTGATGCGATCTTTGAGAGACTCACCTTCAATAAACTCGAATACAAGAAACCAACAACCATTATCATCATCAAGAAACCATTGGCCGTAATGATAGTAAACCGGAAAGTGATTAGTTGTACGAACTTGTTCGTAATACCAAGCAATATGGACAAGATGCCGAATTGAATCAAGCTCATCAGTACGAAATAATTTAAGAGCACGTACCGCATCAGTAGGGACTTCTACTACTTTATAAACCTCTCCTTCCCATCCTCTACCAATGTTTTCAATTATCCTGTAATTGCCAATTCTTGTATTTGGTTTAAGGCTAAAGGATTTTATTTTTGACATGAAAAACCATCTCTATGCTGTGGGCTAACAGTTAAACTTGCAGCACCGCAAAACACCAGTTTTAAGGTAGATATACAGCGGCTCGGCTAACAGAGATATACAGTTCTGTATAACTCCGTTACAATTTGTTTCATTTAGCGAGTGCATATTAATACGTCATGGAGGACTTGTCATGTCACTATGTGAATCGCCTACTCACCCGGCTTCTGTTGATCAGTTTTAGGTAATGCCATAGCGTGGCATTTACTGTTCTATATTTTGACCAATAAGATTGCCCCTCGGCAGACAGTACTTTTGCCCCCAAAGGTCAAAGACTGATTATATTCTGCTTCTGATAAAAAAATGTCGTCTAACCGGACTGGTTAATTGTCGCCTAACAGGTTTGCTGATTATTCGTTATTATTACAGCAAGTGGGACTTAATCGGAGTTACCCTGGTTATTACTAAGTTAGGTTTTTGTCAGATTGTTATACTCTGTAACTTTTCTAATATCTTAACCATAGCCAACGTATCTAAACGGCAGTAAGCTAGTAAATCATTTCTTGTTTTCTTTCTTTGATCTTGATCTTTTAACAAATAAAGGTTCGCGAAAGTATCCATTGCCATTCCACCATCTTGAATTTCAAGTTTTTTATAATCTAGTTCAGGATCATTTGGAAACATCGCTGGTAGAACAGCCTTAATCGAAAAGCTTCCATTAAAGTTCGGATGATAGTAACCAAGTTGTCTAAACGGATCTATTAAGTCAACAAACCGGCCAACCAACTTTGATAAATCATCACTAAGGTCTGGAAATATACTGGCAAGCTCATTAATGCGTGATATTTCAAAAGATTGGTAATACGCTATTATTGAGCCTGATTTTGGTAGGTCTCTTATCATCCGTTCAGCTAACTCGCGACGTGGATCTTTGTTTTCGTCTCCCAGATACTCAATATGTGACAACTTATCTTTCTTGTTTAATATGTGCAGTGAATATTGAAAAGGTATTTGCATGTATGGTCGCTGTCCGTTAAACCGTGGAATAGCATTTTGAAACGTCTCAAAATCAAAAAAGCTGATGGGGTACTTAATCGTTTTGATAAATTCTTTTATGATACTTTTATCAATTGTTATGTGGTCATTTAGCAACGCTTCTACTTGAAGTTTCTGCACTTTGTTTAACGCATAGTCATCTGGAATGTCTTCATATTTTATTATTCCATCATCGTACATTTTAAACTTCTTAGACGAACTCATACGGTACAGGTTAAATACGGATGGTTCGTGGATATGACTCCAGCAATATCCTGTAAAATCACAATCATAAGGATCAGAACAAT
>JAFLJY010000282.1 GCA_022712755.1 Gammaproteobacteria bacterium | reverse complement strand
GAGCGCAAGCAGATCGCAGATTAACTCTTTCTGAGAAGTTGAACGAGCTTCAAGGAGATTGAAAACCAAGTAATAAACAATACATAAAAAAGCAAATACTGCAGAGATATAATCTGCTAACAGCATTCCCTGATTTGCATAAATTGTTTTTACTACTTGCCCAACAAACACACCTATAAAACCTATAAGCCCAAGCTTAAAAGATCTAAATAAGGCGATTTCCTCGATGCAGTCCATTTTCAAAATCATTAGGTCCGACGTGCGGAGCCTGCTGATTTCTTTAAACTTTCTACGATTTTTCATACTTCTTTCCTTTCGTTAAAATGAACTAACGTCTGGACGAGAGTATTCCCCGGAGGGTGTTCACTCCAGGGTTAGATTCATCGTGAGTGTAGATGAATTACTTCATCTACACTATATTGAAGGCTCCTAAAAAGGAGCCTTCCGCTATCCGCAGTTACCTATATGACCACAGGCTGTACAAAAATCACAACCGTCTTTTTTGATAACTGCGTGTACGCCACATTCGGCGCATTTCTTACCCGCCATAATTAACGGGGTGTTTACTGGCTTTTCCGTAACAATATTGGTTTGAAATAAACCCATATCATTAATTGGATAACCATCACCGTCCAATATGCCTAGCATTTTGTAGCGATGCATAATTAAGCGTGCTACATAGGCAATTGTTGATGGCTGATTGGCCATCTTTTTAGATCCAGGTGTCTTTGCTAAAAAATCACCTTGCGCTTCAGGAAAATCACTTAAACTTCTAAGTTTTTTTCCAATCCATGCTGGATCAATAATACGCATGTCTAGCGACAGCGATTTGCAGACCCCCTCAAACGATTCAGGATAATCACCTGACATCCACATTGAAAAAGGTCTATGAGAATTATCAGGTAATACTAGCTCTTTAAGGAACAATGCAAAATCATCCCCAGTCACCGGATTATAAACATCAACTGTCCATGATAATGTTCCATCAGTGCCAGACTTAGGCTCTTTTTTAGTAAACATTGCATCAAGTAAAGGTGTTTCAGTAATATCCTGAAATACGCCCAACTCTGTACAGCGATGTTTTATCAGTGTAGCCATCGCCGCAACATCAGATGTCACAACAACCGGTTTTTTACTTCCGGGAAGCTGTAAAGAAAAAGCCTTACCTGGTGCTTTTGTTAACACATCAAGTTTGGTTTGTAACCAGCCAAAATCTTCTGTTCGCATATCCATAGAAAGTGATTTGGCTAACGCTCCTAAACCGCGAGGTTGTTCCTGGGCGTTAATCCAAACTTCAAATGGTCGTTTATTACCATTTTGTAAATGTCCTATAAATACTGCAAATGAAGAATCCTGATTTTTAACCATGTATGTCATTGATGGGTTACCATCAGGACATTCTGGACGCTTAGGCCATATCAGACTTTCTAAAGCGGGTTTTGGCATGTCATCCAGGCGAATCTTACGATCTGCTGATGTATCCAAATCACGAGGTCTTTCTGCTTCCGTTGATAAAACCGAACCCGTTACCATGTTAGGTCTAAAGGTTGTGATGCCTTTCAGTCCTAATTTATAAGCTTCCAGGTAAATATTCTTAAAGTCTTCATAAGAAATATCAACTGGGCAGTTAATGGTTTTAGAAATTGCAGCATCAATGTTCTTTGCGAACACTGCGACCATCGCAAGATGATCTTCTGGTGTGATTTCAAGTGCACTAACAAAGCTATCAGGAAGGTTTTTTATATCTCCACCGTTTGCAACATAAACACGGTAAGCATGATCCGTAACTTCGTAGTCCATTTGGCTTCCATCTGCCATGCGCTTTTTACGGGTGTAGTTCCAGGAAAAAGCAGGCTCTATTCCGCTTGAACAGTTGCCCCCAAAGGAAATGCTTATGGTGCCGGTGGGCGCGATAGATAAAAGATGGGAATTGCGAGTGCCGTGCCTCACAATACCTTGTTGAATATCTTTTGGCAGCCGCTGAATAAACCGTGATTTCAAATATTTCTCACTCTCAAACAGTGGGAAAGCACCTTTTTCTTTTGCTAGCTTAATTGATGCGCGATACGACTCGTCACGTAATGTTACAGAAATATTTTCTGCAAAATCACGACCATTGCTTTTGTCATAACGTAAATACAGCATAACCAGTGCACTGCCAAGCCCTGTTAAACCAAGCCCTACTCTGCGTTTTGATTGTGCTTCTTTGCGTTGCTCATCAAGCGGCCAAAACGTGACATCGAGTACGTTGTCCAGCATACGGATACCCGTATGTATGTCCTGCTTAAAGCGTTCCCAGTCAAAATTTTCTTTAGCCGGAACATCTAAAAAAGGCTCTTTGATGTAAGCGCAGATATTTAACGAAGCCAGATCACAGCATCCGTAATCGGGCAGTGGCACTTCACCACAAGGGTTTGTTGCTTCAATACGCTCAGCATAATAAAGGTTGTTTTCATTGTTGATGGTATCAATAAATAAACAACCTGGATCTGCCTGGTCATAGGTGCTTTCCATAATTAAATCCCAAATTTCTTTAGGATCAACTGTTTCATACACCCACATGTCATCATCACGACGATATGCGCCTTTTTCTATCAGCTCTTCACCTGGTTCAGCTTTATGCACTAAATCAAACGATTTATTTGCATGTAAGTGTTCCATGAATACATCTGTAATTGAAACGCTGACATTAAATTGCGTTAAAGACCCGGCTTTACGTTTTTCCGTTATAAATTCACGGATATCAGGATGGTCAATTCGTAGCACCGCAATTTGCGCGCCTCGACGGTATCCAGCACTCATGACAGTTTCGCAAGAGCGATCAAAAACCCGAATATAACTGATAGGGCCACTTGCAGAAGAATTGGTACTTTTTACTTTTGCACCGCGAGGTCGGATATAACTAAAGTCATAGCCTTCCCCCCCGCCTTTTCTCATTGTCTCAGTTGCCTGGTTTAATGCGGTATAAATACCGGGTCGACCATCTTCATAACCTGAGACCGAATCAGCTACTGGTTGCACAAAACAGTTGATTAATGTGGCATCTATACCAGTGCCAGCTGCAGAGTTAATCCGCCCTGCCATAATCAAACCAGATTGTTGCGCGTTGTAGAATTGTTGCGCGAATTTCTGTGAATTTTTTTCAGGTTTTGCTAAGGCAATACTTACACGTTTACGAATTGCGTTAATGGCTTGATCGCCAGTTAACTGCTTTTCTTTTCCTTTGCAATATTTTTCCAACAGAATGTCGGATGATACAGTTTGAATCTTCATTGTTTGCTCCTTAAAAAAACAGGGAGCAAAACCCAATGGGAGTTGCTTCCCGTTGGGTTAGTTTGATGCTGAATTAGGTCAGCTACCTTTTTATACACCGTAGTGTAATACTTGAATAATACTATTATTTTTTAAAAAATGTAAGTAATAGCCTTGTCCAATATGAAATGAGTCTGAACGAGAGACGTGTTTCCAACATGAAATGAGTCCGAAATAGTCCAAATTGCTCATAATCCTCAAATGAGAACGATTATGACAACAACGAACTTAAAGACGATCGAGGCGCTGGAAGCGTTTCTTGAAGGTAATCAACTTACCGCTTTTGCTGTTCCAGGCAACAAAACGCAGCGCTACGATTTTGTCCGTAAAACATTAGTTAAATTCAGCTACATGAGTCTGTCTAAAAAAGACAAAGGCATCGTCATTCGATACCTAGTCAAGATGACAGGTTACTCGCGCCAGCAGCTGACGAGGTTGATTGGGAAATACACAAAAACCGGTAAAATCAACTGGACGCCCTGTCGCAGTAATGGCTTTGCAAAAAAATATACGCATCAAGATATTGCTCTGCTGGCCAAAACCGATGAACTACATGATACGCCGTGCGGCCAGGCCGTAAAAAAGATTTGTGAGCGCGCTTTTGATGTATTTGATGACGACAACTATAAACGGTTATCGGGGTTATCCATTTCCCACCTGTATAATCTAAGAGACTCTGAGCGTTATAAAAAACAGCGACGAACCTTTACAAAAACACAGGCTCGTCAGGTTGCTATTGGCGAAAGAAAAAAACCGTATCCTGAAGGAAAACCCGGTTATATTCGTATTGATACGGTGCATCAGGGCGACCTCGATAAAGTAAAAGGCGTCTATCATATCAACGCCGTTGACGAAATTACGCAGTTTGAAATCGTCTGCTCAGTCGAAAAAATCAGTGAACAGTATTTGATGCCAGTACTCGAACAAATGCTGGCTTCATTTCCTTTTACCATACTCGGTTTTCACAGTGACAACGGTTCTGAATATATTAATCGACGCGTCGCACAATTACTTCAGAAGCTTTTTATTGAGTTCACCAAGTCACGCTCAAGGCACTCCAATGATAATGCCTTAGCTGAAAGTAAAAACGCTTCTGTGGTCAGAAAAATATTTGGCTATGCGCACATTCCTCAACGGTGGGCGACTGAGATAAATACTTTCAACTGGAAATATTTGAACCCTTACATCAATTATCACCGGCCTTGCTTCTTTCCAAAAACAACAACGGACAGCAAAGGTAAGCAACGTAAAATCTATCGTTATGAAGACATGATGACACCCTACGACAAACTAAAATCACTTAACGATGCAGGGCAATATCTAAAGCCAGAAGTCAGCTTTGAAATACTGGATGAATACGCGCTGAAAATAAGTGATAATAAGGCCGCTAGTGAGCTACAAAAAGCCAGAAAACAGCTATTTAGTTTGATTTTCAAACACCCTAAAACCGGATGAGTGGTTTAGGCTATTTCAGACTCATTTGTTAATTGGAAAATACTGTAATAATATATCTTCATGATTTTTAGGTGGTTAGATCAGGCATTGCTGAATCGTCCGTAAGTAAATACTTCGTGCGGTGTCAGTATTTGCTTACAAGTCAGTTTCATTTGTAAAAACATTTATATCAGTATCAACGGGCCGTGTTAATAATGTTTTCAATTTGTAGTGATTGAATGCTCGCAACAGATGTTGATCCTTGTTTTCAAATCCTCCTGCGTTTATAGATACCTTATCAGTTGCTGATGCTTGATTGTAAAAGTCGCTTATTAGTTTGTCTTTTTCTTTTTTTGATAACCGAGAATAAATTTCAAGCATTATATTTTGACGGTGTTTGTGAAAAGCTATGAGTTGTTTTTTTTCGTTATGTTCTTCTGCTTCTTTTTCTTGCCTTGGTTTGTCAAGCTCACCTCCAGTATTAAATCCGTTTTTCAGTACGCCGCTTAAGTAGGCACCAACCGTTGACTCGACCCCGTTTGATTTGTTTTTAATGTGTACATAATCCATAGCTTTAATTAAATATGTTTCGTAATCACCAGGATGGCTATCTTTTGTGGTTTTAATTACCTCCTCAATTTGTTTTTTATTAAAACCGAACTCTTTTTCTAGTCGTTCAGTAATAGAAATATTCTCAGTAATGGGTGAAGATGTTATTAGCTCTGTTTTGCGCCGGATAACATCAAAATGTATTTCACCAATGCTGCGCCCTGCTCTCTTATATCGAACCTCTTTAATTTCAATATCACTGGATTTGTTTATTTCATCAACCGCTTTCTCAATCACATATCGTTTAAAATCTTTAAATTGTTTATACTGATTTTTCGCAACCGGGAATATTTTTCTCGCTAATTCTACCGTCAACTTCACTGTGGCTGATACACGCCTGGAACCAAGTTGATCAACCAGGCATTCCCATAACGGTATCGCAAACTTTCCATTTAATTCTCTTTGAATAATCATATTCAATCGAGCATATACTTTGGGGTTTGCTAATAATGTTCGTAAGCTTTCAGAATAACTCCACCGAATCATTCCATTACGAGTAAATGCCACATCACCCAATATCTGGGTTGATCGCCAGTCTTCATCTGATTTATTAAATAAATCGCCTTCAACAATCATGCCCTGCATGTCGCGGATCAGCTGTTTAAAATCATTAAGATTTTTATTTTTATATCCACTATCTATGCGGATATCTGACAATAAACATTCGTACTCACGGGTAGTCGATAAATTAGGGAAGGCTCTATACAGGAGTGCGTTCCATCCTTTTCGTTGCGTGGCGTTTAAATTGTTTGATATGTTGATTGCTCCGCTGTGCTTAATCAACATCAAATTGTCACTGGTTGTATTATTGTTGTTATACATGCTATTCCTTATCGTCGTGTTAATGCATTTTTACTTATTCTTTCCACCTTTAAAATTATTCACTAATTTTAAGCTGTTGATTTTAATGGTTTTTTACTGTTAAAAAACGCCCTTCTTATTTCTTCCACCTTTAGCCTTATTTCTTCCACCTTTCCTTATTCTTTCCACCTTTGTACTGTTAGAACATTCCTTATTTATTCCACCTTTAAAATCAAACTCGTAATTTAAGTTATTGATTATATTAGTTATTTAACTATTAAAACCACTCTCCTTATTTCTTCCACCTATCAAAAATGAGTCGTTTTCTCTGATATTTCCCGATTCCTTATTTCTTCCACCTTTGCCTTATTCTTTCCACCTTTGCCGTAAAAGTGGAAAGAATAAGGCCCTTATTTCTTCCACTTTTACCAGTTTCTTCCACCTTTAAACTTATTTCTTCCACCTTTAGTAAAAAAAACTCTATGTATTCAATAGCTTGCAGAGCGGAAAACAGAAGGTTTTGTTCTGTAGTTAAAAACTACTACAGATACTGTTTTTAAAAAATCAATATAACATTACTTTTAACCTTTTTTAAATCCTCCTATTAATTTAAAAAACAATTAATCAAATAATTACAATATCTTGTGGTGCTATATAACAAGACCCACTTTACCTAGTCAAGCAATGTATGTATTATAATGTACACATAAATTAATACGCTGAGGTGAAAATGAAAACTTTTGTGATTACTAATAATAAAGGTGGTACTGGAAAAACCACGCTTTCAAAGTTACTAGCAGAACGATTTGCTATTGAAGGTAAAAAAGTACTCGGTATTGATCTCGATCCGCAGTGCAGCTTTTCACATCGGTTCATGGAAATGGATCTTGGTCCAAGAGATAAAAAAGACTGGATACCCGCTAAACATCCTGATTTTAAAAAAGGTGAATTTGAAGATTGGGATGGTAGATCTAGTTCTGCAGATATATTTTTAACTGGCTTTGCTGTTCCCTACCCAACACATATTGATAATCTTGAAATAATACCTGGGCATTCAACAAATTTATTATTAGTTGAGCGTGTTCGGAAGGCTGACGTTCATACTGAGGTTTTAAAAATAATGCGAGACTGGGTCAATATGGATGACATAAAAAATGATTATGATATTTGTATCTTTGATACCGGCCCTTCAAAAGGACCATTGACGGCCTCTGCAATTCATGCATCAACACATATGCTTATTCCAGCAGAGATGGAACAACAATCTATTGAAGGTCTGTTTGGCATGATTCAATTAAGAACCCACGAAAACTTAATGCGTTCAACTGAAAATCAAATTGAGTTAATTGGCATTCTGCCAAATAAATTCAAAACACAAAGAAAGCGACAGCACGAACATTTATCTGATCTACGAGAAGAACCGACAACTTCAAAACTTGTCATGCCTAATGTAATGCATGACTGGACAGCGTACGCTGATGATGCACATAGCTTAGGATTAGGTGGTACTTCACTTTTTAATCGACCGCCAAGTGATAAAGCTCGGCAAGAGTTTGAGGTAATTTACAAAGATATTGTTGCGAGGGTTTTTTAAATGATAAAAATAATAGGTAAGAAAAAAGACGTTAAAAAGCCAAACCGAACATTGGGTTTTATCAGTGAACAACTGAAAGAGAATGATGCGCATGCTGGTGATGGTCAATTAGATTATATTCCAATTAATAAAATCAAATTAACAGAACAACCCAGGCAATTAGGTATCAGTATTGATGATGTTATTACTCATGCTGAAGGATTAAAAGATCTCACAAAAATATATAAAGGTGAGAAACTCGATGCTTTTATAAGTTTACAAGAGCTTTCGCAAAGCATCAAAAACGAAGGTCTTATTCAGCCAATAACAGCTTATGAGTCTGGAAACGATTATTTATTAATTGCGGGTGAACGTCGATTTTTAGCGCATTTATTATTAAAAGCGGTGGAAATACGTGCCCTAATAAAACCCAGGCCGGCCGATTTTAATCTTGCAAAAATCAAACTTATTGAAAATGTACAGCGTAAAGATCTTAATTTAGTTGAAATGATTACAGGGTTAGTTGTGACAAATGATCTTCATAAAAAAGAAAACGAAGGTCGATCAATGAAAAGAGCAGATATAATTAAAGCAATAAGTGTCGGTAAAACGACCGCATCAAGATATTACAAGATTCTGCAGGGTCCGGCTGATGTTGTGACTGCTATTCACAATAACGAATTAACACAACTCGAAATTGCCGCTGAAATCTCAGCTATTCAAGATATTAAGGAACGATCAAAAATGATTGATATTGTCAGGAACGGACAAAATCAATCCCTGGCAAAAGATTTAATTAAAAAATCAAAAACGAGTGCAGAGAAAAAGAAAAAAGGAGTAGGGAGGTCTTTAACTTCGGTTCCATTAGGGAAGGTTACAAATACAAAAATTGTAAAATTGATAATTGAGGCATGTGCTCAGACTGGTGTTGTTGATAAGCCAGATAAAAATATCGACTGGAATGATTATGCCCAGATACGGGATGTCTGGCAACGGTTCATTATCGATATCGATAACGGAGGTAAAAAATAATGAAAGCAAGGCAGTTAATACGTGAGGGAGTTGTAGCAGGTATCGCAAATAAAGAAAAATCCACTAATAAAGTTCATCTTCGTTTTAGACAACCAAAAGGTATTAAAGAGAAGTTGCCGTTAAAAATGGTGGAGGAAGGGTATGGTCTTAAAGAGAAAAGTTTATGGATACAGGATGCAATTAGAGAACTGCTTGAAGATAAATATTGGAAACCGATGGCGTTAGAACTTATGTGGTCAATTGGGGATACCGTAAATGATGGTGTTTATTTGACGGTTGAAGTACAGGAGATGCTTGATAAAGCTGCCGATGAATTAGTTGAATATGCGGATAAAGAAGAACGACCGATGAGACGATCTGTTTCATCTATCATCCGTGCAGCCATCACAAGAAAGTTTATAGATAGAGGTTAAAAAATAAAAGAACCACTGGTGGTTCTTTTATGTAACTTATTGTAAATAATAACAATAAACACACTTTTATTAATTTTTAATTAGTATAAATCACCTTAAAACGGGATGTTTATTAATTAAAAATACAATTATGTTTCCACGTGGAAACATAATAAATTGTTAGTAGCATGTGGATGGAGGTCGTTATGCAGTTACTGGATATAGATATGATCAGTATGGGCTCATATACCGCAGACTGTAGTGGGATCACTTCGATTGAAGAAGATCAAGCACGCCTTTCTGGTATTGCTGAAGCACTGGCAATACGAACCATAGAGCCAGGGCGGTTTGAAATTGTAGGTAATCCTAAATCATGGTTTTTAGCGCAGGCTATTCAGGCGGCACAGGTTCCGGTTATCGTTGTGGATCATTTAAATGTTAAAGAGCTTGAAACATTAAAAAAACCGATTAACAAAAAACCATCGCTTATTGAATGGGCTGAAAAAATATCAGATTTAAGTATTGAAATACCAAATATGGCAGAGCTGGGTAGGAGAGAAGGGCTTACTCGCTCAATGGTATGCAATCTGGTTCGAATCGATGCAATGCCTTTTGATGTAAAAGAGTTAATCCAAAAACATCCAAAATCAATTAAATTGGGTCACGCTAAAGTTCTAGCAGGACTTAATGGTTTGCGGCAACAATCGTTGCTTAACAAAATAATTCAATCAGGGCTTACTGTTCGCGAAGCCGAACAATATACCAGGAACGAAAAGCCTGTTGAGTCCACAAAGAAAGACCCCGATATAATTCGACTGGAAAATAAGTTAACTGAAATACTTGGTTGCAGAACTACTTTGAATATTGAGAAGGGCACGCTGACAATAAATTACGGCAAAAGCCTTGATGTGCTAGACGGTGTGTTGAGTCGTTTTGGTTATTGCGAATGAAGGAGGATTATAAAGCGTATATGTTTTTTTCGTTATCGTTTTTATTATGTGTTTACCTGTTTGCAGTATTAATTCTGGCACTACTTACTTCGATAAATAGTATTTCAGGCTACCCTTTATATAATTTTTTAGGTTCTGAGGTCGATCTTGAACAGGTGGTTTTGCAGGTATTACCAGCGCAAAATCCGTACCATCTTCAGAAATGGGGCTCTGCACCGGTATTGTCCTTTATCCTATCCCTGGTGTTTTTTATTATCATGTTGTTTGTTTCAAAATACTTTTCAAAAGAAATTACAGTGCATAGTAAATTATATTTTGCAGGTCTCTTTTTTGCGCTTTGTGTATTCTCTTTTTATGTGTACTTTGAATTATATTATTCGATTGTTTTCTTTTTTATGGCTCTGTCATTGTCATAGTATATAAACCATTCATCGTGAGTTGGGAAAATTAACCATTATTCTCTATGCTTTTTTTATAGCAAGAAAATCAACAAGTTATATAACTCTTTATTTTATTGGTTTTTTTACATAGAGTGAGGTAAATGTCTGTTATATTTAAGATAACATGTATTATATGCATGTTCACTGCCGCACAGGCAGCTTAGAAATGGCGACGCCGACAGTATTGATATGAATGTTGGTTCACTG
>JAFLJY010000156.1 GCA_022712755.1 Gammaproteobacteria bacterium | reverse complement strand
TCCGTCAATATCTATTGATAAATCGTTGGTTACTTGGCTGAGTGCAGTTATATCAATACTATTACTTATATAACTTGCCTCTAACGCATCTATACTAGTGACAAACGCTGATTCTAAGGTTGCAGAGGCTGCATCTATCCTAGTTATTTCAGCACCTATACTACCACCCAATAACTCTGCTGTCACTTGGTCTAGAGCTAGTGCAGTGGCCTCTGCCTCTGTAACTTTAGTTGCATCTAAAGCCAGTATGCTTGAGGTATTTTGTCCTACAGTAGAATTTATAGTAGCCAGGTGAGACACTACAGAGGAATCAACTTTACTATCAATATTAATTAATTGTTGGTATTGATTTTCAGCTACTACTACAGCGTCTAGCGCAGTCAATATACTACTATTAGCCACAGAAAGATCTGACAAACTGTTAACCAATCGTAAATCTATAGTACTGTCTATTATAGACGTAAGCCATTGTGGTGCTTCCTCACTAGACACAGTGGCATACAGAGCATCCCCTACAATACTATATTCCTTTTTACGTACACTTATCTCTGTTTGTTGCTCATCCATCACTGGGACGTGTGTATTGCTACTAAGGTCAAGCGTTGTGGGGGTAGTGGAGTTTATTACAGTTGATGATATGTCTATATCTCTAGATGCCATAAGTACCTCTAGTCTATATAGATTGTTGGGATTTTAGCTAGAAAAACACCATTATTTGCAGTGTCACATGATATAGTTAGTTTATACATAGGTTTAGTATAATACCTATCTACCTTAGTACCACGTTCGGAATCAAGGGTTAGGGTGTCTACACTGACAATGGTTAAGTACACCTTACCACTAAGTAAATTACTGTCTAGTGTAAGGGGTACATTTAAAGCGACCACCTCATCAGATAGTTTAATTAGTTTAGCACTAAACGTATCTGAAAGGGTTAGCTCCATTGGTAGTGTAGTACCATCTTGCTTGATAGTGAATGTGAAGGTATTGTCTTCACCTTTAGTGATTACAAACTCTTTTACTGAACATGTAGACATTTACTACCCTTATATGATTTTATGCTATTTAACAACCTTGTCTGAATATGAAATTGTATACCTACTACGCAGTACATACTCACATAGGCCAGTCTTGTGGTCTTTAACATGCATAGGAATCATAACACCCTTTAAGCTGTTAATGTGTCCAACATGTACCTGAACTTCCATATTAAGTGGAAGAACAACACCACCTAGGTCAAAGTATGCATTTCCACAAGTAGCATGGCAAGTAGTAGTTTGGTTGTTGACTCTTGAATCATTATCTATAATAGTAACTATACGAGTTTTGCGTGCTTCTGCTTCCCTATCTTTAGATAGTTTACGCCTATCAGCATCAGTCCAACCTAAAGAAACTTCCTTATCTGGTTGCTTAGGATCACTAATAGCAGCTTCTGTACGCTCTGTTAATGTTTCTTTGCTCCCATAAAAAGAGGTTATCTTTTCTTGTAGTTTTTCTACACCAATATTGGGGCTGTATTTGACACCCAAATCATCAGCTTCTCGTTTTAAATCTTTAATTGACATCTATCTAAGTCCTTTCGGTTATTTAGTTATTATTATACATAGTAATTGTGATAAATAAAACCCCTGTTAAGAGGTTTTATTTAATAGTTATTTATGCACTAGCACAAACATTCACTTTTAAAAGCTTCTCTTCTTCAAGGATCAAACCACCATAGAAGAAGTTGTAAGAGAATAGCCCAGTTGTACCATAAGGGTTCTCATTGTTGATATTACCTGGTGCAGAGGCATGGAACTTGATCTTACCACGACCTTTTAACCCTACAGTAGCAAATGCTCCTTCAGTAGGGAACAAGATAGGGTATACGGTAAAAGTACCACGGTCAGCAGCATTTACTGAAGTTAAGTCAGTAGCACCAGAAATAGCTAAGTTACCTACATAGTTCTGTGGAGGTACCGCACCATTCTCTAATACATTTGCGGAACCAGCATAAGTAAAGGCAGTTTCAGACTCAATGAATTTAACTTCGTGAATCTGTCCTACTTCACCTTCTGCAAGCTCACCTACAGAAGCATACTGATGTGCTGGTATAAATGCCCAATCTTTCTCATAGGTAGACCCACGGGTAACCATTTCTAAATCAGCCTTTACGTCAGCTCCAACAATCGCATAGTATGCAGGAGATACAGTACGTGTATCAACCTTAGTAGAACCAACTACTACCTTAGTGCGTTTCTTAGCACGGTTACGCATAAGTTTACGTGATGCACGTCTAATAAGGTCATAAGACACTTTATAGTCTGCATCATCAGAACCATCAGCCTGTGTTGCACCTAACTGGTTATTCTCGGTAGATGAGCTTGCACGCAGTATAGTATTAGTAGACAACATATCTAACTGGATTAAATCCTCATTACGAATGTTAGCCAACTCTCCAAGATCTACACGGTAACGCCTTTGAACAGAATCTTCTGAGAATAGCTCAACTTCATCTGTATAATCAAGCATTTCCCCGTAACGTGCCATTTCAGTACTGACGGTAATTTTAGTTAGTGCTTTTTTGTTTACAGCACCTGCCCCTTCGGCTAGTGCTACACTGTTAGCCAATTCGGCCTGCATCGCGGATACAGTACGGTTAGTAAGATACCCGAACTTCTTAAAGTCAGCATCAGTAGCTAATCGGTCGTACATAGGTAAAAACTTAGAGATCTTAAAAGTCTTACCATAGTTTTTGGGCATTTGTTTAGCGTCTGCGAACTGTGCGTAAACACTTTTAGCATTAGCAGACTCAATACCTGCTCGGTCATAAAAGTGAATTTTTGTATTAGCTCCTACCGAGCCTGAAGCACCAGTAGCGTCGCCATAAAAGTTAGTAGCC
>JAFLJY010000269.1 GCA_022712755.1 Gammaproteobacteria bacterium | reverse complement strand
TGGCGGTTGTCGTCATTCCGGCATGTTTTTAGCCGGAATCCATCGGTCAGTGGATACAATGCCGGTTATATCAAACTCTACCCGTAATGGATTCCGGCTAAAAACATGCCGGAATGACGACAACCCCACGGCTTTATTGAGAAGCTACAAAAAAAGGATGTAGGTCATTGATTTATCAGGTCTCTGCAACATAGCTACGAAAATTCAACACTTAACGGTGACATAGCCATTGTTTAACTGTACGGTGCCTTTCATGAAAACAATTTTCTTTTCTCTGCTTTTTATTTCAATGTTATCACTCAATATGCCCGTGCATGCAGCGCCTGAAGGCATCAGCAAACAACAAGCGGTGAGTATTGCTACGCAAAAATATCCTGGACGCGTATTAGCGGTTAAGAAAAAAGCCAATGATTACAAGGTAAAAATTATCAGTGACAGCGGTAAGGTACAGGTCATTCGTATTGATGCCAAAAGCGGAGAAATCAAACGTGGCTCCAAACAGAAACAATAGTCATGCGTATTTTAATCATTGAAGATGAATTAAACTTGCAGTCACAAATCAAAACCGGTCTTGAATCTGAAAACCACATTGTCGATACCAGCAGCGATGGCAATGAAGGTTATTTTTTTGCCACTGAATACCCACTGGATGCCGCCATCATCGACATCGGTCTGCCCGGCATCAGCGGCATTGAGATCATTAAAAAATTACGTGAAGATGGCAGCACCCTGCCCATCCTTATTCTCACCGCACGCAGTCGCTGGCAGGAAAAAGTCGAGGGCCTGGAAGCCGGCGCGGATGATTACCTGGTCAAACCGTTCCAAATGGAAGAACTGCTGGCACGCATTAACGCCCTGCTTCGCCGCGCAACGGGTTCGGCTACAACAAAACATCAATGCGGCTGCATTACCCTGAACCTGAGCACACAGCAATTGCTGCTAAACAACAAAGTGCTTGATATCACAGCATTTGAATATCGTTTAATTGAATACCTAATGCGCCATTCCAGTGAAGCGGTATCAAAATCCCGTCTTGCCGATTATCTTTATCCACATGACGATGACCGTGACAGCAACGTGATTGAGGTATTAATCGGACGCTTACGCAAAAAACTCGACCCAGATGGTTCACTCAAACCCATCGAAACCCTGCGCAATCGTGGTTACCGTTTTACTCTGTGTGATACAGAGTGATTCAGACACAGGTGAATATAACAAATAATGGGCATGTTTAATGTCGCTTAATTATCGAATTATTCTCAGCGTCACACTGGTACTGGCAGTCTTTATCAGCTTAACCGCACTGGCACTGGAACGCGCCTTTATTAATAGTAGCGAAAGCGCATTACGCGATACCTTAACCAGTCAGTTGTATGCATTAATGGCGGCCGCTGAAGTAGAAAACAATGCCGTAACCATGCCTTCAAATGAGCTCGATGCACTACTGGGTCTGCCCAGTTCAGGCATTTATGCCAGCATCACTAACAAAACACGGCAAGTAGTGTGGCAATCATCCTCAACATTAGGTGCAAAACCGCCGCAAGCCATCTCATTAAGCAGTGGCGAGCAACAATTCAATAAAATAAACACCGACAACAATGCGTATTACCGCTTTGCTTATGGTGTGGACTGGGCGAACAATGACAGTAGTATCTCGCTGACATTTAATATAACTACCGATTTAAAATCATTTAACCAACAAATCAGCCAGTTCCGCAATACCTTATGGAGCTGGCTGGTCGCCATGGCAGTGTTATTGCTTATCAGTCAGGCGTTAATTCTACGCTGGGGACTGTCACCATTACGCAAAGTCGGCAGCGAACTTAATCGTATCGAAACCGGCGAACAGGAGCATATAGAGCAACACTACCCGCAGGAGATTGAACAACTTACCAGCAACATCAATGTTTTATTGCAGCAGGAACGCGATCAAAAAAGTCGTTACCGTAATGCCCTGGGCGATCTCGCACACAGTTTAAAAACGCCACTCGCCGTTTTACAAACCAGCTTAAACAGCGACCAGCAGAACCCCATCCTGTCAGAACAAATTAGCAGAATGAATTCAATCGTTGAATATCAACTGCAACGTGCAGCAACGGCAGGTTCCGCCAGCATCGGCAAATCGGTTAATGTGGCTTCAGTCGCCCATCGCTTGCTTGACTCCTTACACAAGGTTTACCGTGACGAACATATTCAGGTCAGTGTCGAGATTGATAAATCCGTATTATTCAAAGGCGATGAAGGCGACCTGATGGAACTGCTCGGCAACCTTCTGGACAACGCATTCAAATGGGCAAAGCAGCAAATTGAAATCAAAGCCACTCAAACCGGCAAGCAGTTAAGGTTAAGTATTAGCGATGATGGCTCGGGCATCGCACAAGATGACATTGATGAACTACTCAAACGCGGCAAACGCGCTGACCAAACCACCGCCGGCCATGGCATCGGGCTGTCCATCGTGCAGAATATCGTTGCTGCATATCATGGTGATTTAATGATAAATAAAAGTCAGTTGGGTGGAGCTGAAATTAGTGTTAGGTTATAACTATACTGTTTATTTATTAATAGAAACCTTTGTTTTCTGACAGTGCATAAACGACACATAGCTGACGTAGGAAAAGCTTAAAAACATTAGTCCATCCTTAGGTTCGTGAACGGTACCTCCATGTACCACTGCTCCGCGAAGGTAGCTCCTGCGCTCCATGCGCCCGCGACATTAGTGCATCCATGCACGTCAACGCAAAAGACGCGAAAAAAGCAAAGAAAATATTTCTGTTTTTTCAGGTGTGCCTGCATAATGGACGTTGCAACCAATGCCAATAAGTTAAGGCTTTTGTTGTCATTCCCACAGTCTTTTAGCGGGAATCCATGATGGGTAGAGCCTGATATAACTGGCATTGTGCCCGCTGACCGATGGATTCCGGCTAAAAGACTGCCGGAATGACGAACATTACTGCTTAACTTACTGGCATTGACGTTGCAACCTGTTTAATACACTACATTAGGTACAGCAAAGCATTATTCCGGTTTACAAACCTATTGTTATTTTTGCTTTTTTCGCGTCTTTTGCGTTGACGTGCATGGATGCACTAATGTCGCGGGCACATGGAGCGCAGGAGCTACCTTCGCGGATTAATGCTTTTGATTTTTAATGGCTACTAACACTCAATTTATCATGCCAATTTACTAAATCCCATTCAGCCATTGTTCAGCTACTTAATGTTGAAATTATCCTGTACTTTAAACAAGCAGGAGAATTCAATGCCATTCAAATTAACACCAGAACTAATAAGCAAAATCATTTTATGGACTGTTTTGTGGACACTGCTGCTTGTGTTATCTACCCCGCTAATGGCTGCAAGCAACGAAGACAGTCGCATTTCTAAATCAATCAGTTTTATTAAAAACACTGAACTTGATAAAACCACAAAAGATGCACAACTAAAACAGGTCAGTACAGACATTAAGCCCGCACTGAACACACAGGGCTTTCGGTTGGAGTCTACGGTAAAAGCATTGCATGTTACTGGTAATTCTGTTGTCGACAGTGATTACAACAGCCATAACGACATAAACATTTATGATGCGTCAACACTGCTAATTAGCGATTTTAATGATAATGGTTTTTATCAGCGCTTTAGCATTAGCATTGATGCCGATACGATTTATAACACCGCCTACATTTACGTCAGACTGTACCTGAGTTTCGAAGGTGGCCCCTGGAATCATTATGCCACCAGCGATAGCTATCATATTCACAGTGACAGTGAAGCAGATACCTTTATTATCGAAACAGAACTAGCCGATGGTTTTCCGACAGGTTATTACGACGTGCGAATTGAATTGTATGATGCCGATCTAAACCACTGGTTATTAAGCTACGGTTCATACGATGACGCTTCATTAAACGCACTGCCTTTAGAAGACAGTTATGAAGACAGCTATTTTAGTGATCAACATGAAAACATATTAATCCCTGTTGAAACCAGCGTTGTAGTTGCCGGTCACGGTGGCGCCATGAGCTGGTTGCTTTTACTCCTACCCGTTGTTTTAGTTCGTAGGTTGGGGTGATTTTTCATGAACCCCAACGAGTTTATCTGATGCGACCTGTTGGGGTTCGTGCCTCACCCCAACCTACGGGCTGTTGAAACAACCATAGTGGTTGCCGGTCACGCTGGCTCCATGAGCTGGCTGCTTTTACTCCTACCCGTTGTTTTAGTGCGTAGGTTGGGGTGTTTTTTATGAACCCCAACGAGTTTATCTGATGCGACCTGTTGGGGTTCGTGCCTCACCCCAACCTACGGGCCGTCATCTCGACCACCGAGAGAGATGACCGTGGCATCGAACTTTTACCTCGTGAAAAGGGATCAATATGATCATGATAGATTAAAAAAGCACTAGCCTTCTGGTTTTGTTTATACAAAAAAACCCCGCTCAATGGCGGGGCTTTTACATTATGTGATCGTTACTACTAAGCAATATTTTTACGTCTTGCCACAGCAACTAAACCCAGTAAGCCAGCGCCAAACAGCCAGAGTGCTGCTGGTACGGGTACAGGAGATACATTGGTGGATACTACCACGCCACCTGCAAATGTTATTGAATATAAGCCAGTGCCAAGCTCAGACCAGGATACCGGCTCAAACCAGTTGGTTCCATCAGAAGAAACACTCAACACAAACTGATTATCACCTAGCAAGGTGATAGCATTAGTTGAACCGTCTCTCTGCGCAAGAAAATCACTGCCAATTTCAAAGAAGTTAATTGTATTAGCACCAGCTAACAAATTGAGCGGGTTTACTTTTGCAGCATCAAAGTCAGCCACATCGAACAATGCTACTGTAAAACCACTATCTGGAACATTAAGCATGTCTATAGAAGTACCACTCGGCTGCCACCAAACCGTCGCCGCATGAGCAACCCCAGTCACTAAAGAAGCCATTACAAAAATAACAGCAATTAAAGATTTTGAAAACATTTTATTCTCCTTTTAATTTTCATTTCAAAAAATTGTGATCACAACAAATTGCAATCAGGGCGTAATAAAGCAACTACCATGCCATTATTGAAAATCCTTTAAAATTCATAATATTATAAAATTAATATTTTATAATATATACAGAGTGTAAAGAATTCCTTACAAAATAAAATTTTCAGGCTTTTTAATGCAGAATGCGGCGAATTAAGTGTCGGAATTTATTACATCTATCTGAGAATAACTGAGATACTGGGTAAAATACTAATATAATCAGTAATTTAGAGTATTTTAATATTGTAAAATTTTGTGACAGTACTGACGAATACTTGACACAGACTCATGCTACTCCGCTAACTTAGGTGCCATAGACAAAGGACGGAGCAGTAACACATGGATGTGTTGTTATGTCCAGGAAGGACGGTATTTCGCAAGGAGCCATGGATGGCGGTGCGATTTACGAACCAAAGGACGGAGTAGTAACACATGGATGTGTTGTTTACGAACCAAAGGACGGACAAATCTCTCCCGCTGGCCGGACGACAACCTGTTGGTTGGGGTGAGGCACGAACCCCAACAGTAGTAGCACATGGATGCGTTGTTATGTCCATGGATGGACGGTATTTCGCAAAGAGCCAGGAAGGCGGTGCGATTAACGAAGCAAAAGATGGAGAAGATGGAATGGACATCGTGGCGGTTTGTTGGGGTTCGTGCCTCACCCCAACCTACAGCTCTGCGGACTGACTCATTAACGCCGGTCAACCGCAAGCCCCCAAACACCCATGCCACGTGACCGTGCTATTTTTTCAAGTGCCTGATACTCAACAGGTGCATCGGGTAATGCCACCGCCCAACCTCGCTCTAACAAATAAGCACTTAAATCATCACCTTCTTCAAAGTGAGAATAGTTGACCCGGCATAAACCGGTCAGGCTTCCATCAGGATTTTCACTGATGATTTCACATTGCACAAAGCGCTTAACTTTAAACTCCAGTGCCAGCGCAGCACGTGAGCCACAAACCGGCGGGCGCTGGCTGGTTCGACAGTTCTGACTGGTTTTAGGGATGTGTATGCCGTAGAGGTGAATAGTTTTGCGTTTGATGCGTAAGGTGGCATCATCATTGACAAAGGCGTAACTGGTCAGTTGCTCGGCAATGACCTCTTTACTGATGAGAAAAATAGATACGATTAAAATAAACAGTATCA
>JAFLJY010000155.1 GCA_022712755.1 Gammaproteobacteria bacterium | reverse complement strand
ATCGTCAATGGTAAACATGGCTTTTATATCCAGATCACCCTGGCGTTCGTATTGATTGTTAATATGAACAATGTGTGTTTTGTTTATATCAATGACATTACTCAATGCGTAATACTGTATCGATGAATCATCTATCTGATAATTTTTGGTTGATGTTGATGCTTTCACTTCGTAAATATTCCAGCCCTTAGTGGTTTTATGAAGAATATCAGCCATGGCAAAAACCCCTTTTTCTTTAAAGGTCGCTTCATAAACTGTCTTTACGCCTTGCCCAATTAAGTCGGCGGTCTTTTTAACCATGCCATCAAAATCATCAGGTTTGAATTCAATCTCTACACCACCTGGAAATAATTGTTTTGCGTATTCACCGACTGTAAAGCCAGTATTAAATAATGACTCAGTTTTATCATCTATCTCATTTCTAAGGTGACGTTTATTCTTATACAGCCATAGCGACTTATGACACTGGATTCCCCTGATGTATTGTGATTTGCTTAATAACATACAATGTCTCCATAAAACGTTGACGTATAATGTTGTTTATACATTTTTATATTGGTCTAATGCATCTTGAAGTTCAGATATTACGTTATTTCTTAGCTTCTTCGGTTTAACAACCTCGATTCCATTACCTTGCGATAATATCCACCATGTCAACTGCCAGGTATCCTGAATTGTTGCAGTCAAATATGGGTAATCATCGTCATGGGTTATTTTCTGGTCGTCTGCTAAAGGCGTTTCTTCCAGAATTCGACAAAGCCAGTCGTCGAGATAGGCATGGAGTTTTATTTTTTTACCAGCCCCGAAATTTAGCGCACCTGTATTGATGTACTCATCAATTGAGAAGTTTTTAGGGGTGTTGATATTATCCTCTTTTAATATTGCATTTTGCATGCGATGCACAGCATAAAGTCGAATATCGTTGTAATTGTTCATGGTGGCTACGAGGTAAGTCACTGGCCCTCTTTGTACAATTGCTAACGGATTCAGCATCCGTGTTTTTGCACAATCACTGCCCATTGATTGATACTCTACCTCTACTCGTTTGTTTTTAAGCAAAGCAGTCTGTACTGTATCAAGAACGCTTTCATTAATTGTTGGTGGTAATAATGATAATGCCGGTGAGACGTTACGTACTTTATCGGCCCAGTTACCACTACGCCGTTTCTTCGACATTGCCTTTAATTTTGTCGTCGCTTCTTTAAAACGATTATCCAGGGTTTCATGCATTGCTCGTGGGATTAATGGTTTTAAAACACTTTCCACTATTTTTAATGAGAATGCATCGGTTAGCGTCAACGCAGGTAATTCAATACCGGCATCAATCATCCAGTGCCATTGATAGGGTTTTTTTTCATCATTACGGAGTAAACCAAAATTTATTGAGAGTTCAAGCAGATCACGTTCGATGGTTCTTTTAGTCACATAAATACCGACTATTTCAAGTTCTTTGATAATTTGTGCCGCAGTAATGCCGGGTGATTTTGCTGGAAGCATGCGTAAGATTTCCCACTGACGGCTCATAGCATCCTGGTGTTTCGCTTTTGGCATGATGAAATTCCTTTACTACAAATAAATACAGCTTACATAAAACCGATAGGGGCATGATTCGGTTGCTTGTGGGAACACTCTTTTTCAAGGCGTTCGAGCATCTGCCATGCATCTTTAACAGGTTCAAACCGGTTAGAGCGGACGATGACTGTAAAATCACCGGGGGTGAGTACGGTCAGTTGATCCAGCTTTTCTCTAAGCCCTTTATTTCTTGTTGGTATTGACTGTAATTTACACTGCTTGCGAAACATCTGCCATGCTTGTTCCGGTTTTAAATAAGCAAAACAGGCTTTAATATCAAAGCGGCGCATGGCGGCCTGATCCAGTCCATCCATCAGGTTTGTTGAGGCAATAAAAATACCAGAATAATTCTCCATCTGTGTTAAAAATTCATTTACCTGTGATATTTCCCAGGATCTTTTCGCGCTTCGCCGATCCTGTAAAAAACTGTCTACTTCATCAATTAATAAGATGGATTCATCAAGTGTTGCCTGTTGAAACGCCGCTGCAATATTCATTTCAGCTTCACCAAGATAAGGTGACTGCAAATCTGAGACGCGCTTTACAATGATGGGCATTTCAAGTTTCTTAGCTAACCAGTATCCATATGCTGTTTTACCTGTTCCTGGTGGGCCATAGAGACATATTCTACAGTTTTTATTTTTTACCAGACCACTGGCCAGCTTGTTTAAATCAATCTCTGTGTTAATAAAGGCCGGATCATAATAGCCTGGTAATTGACACCCGGTGTCAGCTATTTTCACCCGGTGTCCTTGTGCTTTTAATGTGCTTTCAACCATCATTTCGATAGAAGCAGGTATTGATTGCGCGGCTAGTTCATCTTTGATGCTGCGTACCACAGAAGCTACTCGAGCAATAACCGCTGGTGCGACTTTTTCTGATTCTGCAAGACGATTTATACAGGAATCAGATACTAATCCATTACATACGGATTTTATTATTTTCTCTCGTTGCTTACGTGGCGGAACGGGCATTTCAATAACAAAATCAAACCGGCGGGTATAGGCAGGATCAAGACATGAAATACTGTTAGATACCCAAAAAGTGGGGATGTTATTTTCTTCAAGCGTTCGATTAATCCAGGCTTTGCTGATACCTGATGCCTGGTTATTTCCGCCAAAAAGCGACGCATGGTTGTCAGGAAAGATATCCTCTATCTCCTCAAAAACGTGAAAGACATCACGGCTAGCCAGAAAAGCCTGTGCTGCCTGGTAAGTTTTCAGCCTGTTAGCTCCTTTTACTGCATCACCATCTTCATCTTCGCTTGCCACCTCATATAGCTCAGAATGCAGGCACTGTGCCAATACTTTTACCAGTTGAGTTTTACCCGTACCCGGCTGACCATATAGGAGAATATTAACTCCAGGGCGACTTACCTTTTTTACTTTCCCCAAATATGGCAGCAGGACATGCAAGTGTTTGTCCAGATGGTCAAAGTCATCCAATGCTAACCCCGGTGCTGTTGCAGGAACCAGCTGACCACGAAGTAATGCGACAGGATCCATTACCTCAGACATTGCAAGATCGGCAAAATTAGTTGATACAACCTCAAGTTTTCGCTCTAAGGACTCAGAACCCGTACTGTTTAATGAAACCAGGCCGGTTCGCGCTAAAACTGAGTTTTGTTTCAATGAAACCTTGATAGATTCCAGGGGAAGGTCAAGTATGACAGAAAGGACATGACAGGATTTTGCCAGGGACAAATTGCCCAGGCAGTCAGTAGCCTGTATGAGCATTTGCTCACTCTGCAGAAGGATTGAAAATTCCAGTAATCGACAATCTGTTTCATCAAGATGTGCAATTTGTGCAACATTTTTGATGTTGCTGGTTAATACCTCATTACATACTACTGGATCAAGAAAATCGATTTCAGACAAGTATAGATCGCACAATTTTTGGCGATTAATCTTATTTTGCTCAATCTGAGAATCAGAGGTATCGTCCCACTCACCCAGACCAATAGCCAGTGCAACCGAGTCATCACTGAATCCAAATGGATTAAAAAACTCACGATACCCACCTAAATCCCAGAGAATTCTAAATATCCATAATTTTAAATAATCAGGCAGGTCTTCATGGTAGGTGTGGTGATTTATGTTTTTATTGCGTAAGCGATTACGGTGTTGTTTTCTGGTTCGCATTATACCTCCTGTTTGAAGGTATAATTATGTCATGAGCATGAGTCAATATATGTCGCTATGCCAGCGTTTTTTATCTGAAGTCTGACAACCATGCATTGACTAATTGATATGTATCCGCAGCTGGTTCTGCGTTGTTACGTCCCTGTAACTGCTTAATATAAAATGTATTATGTTTACTTATGCCTAACTCTAATGTGCAGCGATCGTTCTGTGTTTTAACTGAATAAATGTATGATCGCCCTTCCTCTACAGCGTAAATATATCTAGCATTTGCGAGGCAATGTTCCATTTCATTGCTTTCATCGATAAAATTTGAGTAGCTACGAATAGGGGTAATGTTTTCAGTAGCTGGTAGAGGGGGTTCTATGTGGCTGATATTTATTGTTTTGGCATCTTTCCTTAATCCTTGCCTTTGACCAGTATGAGATATTCCCATTACTTCGTTATGAAGATGAAGTAATAAATCAAAGTTTTTAGCCTTAGATAACCCGTCCTTTATTATTTTTTCATCCACTGCAAATACTCTTGCCATATAAAAAGTATCTTGCACCAATGACATAATTTTTTTTAACTGCTTTTTATTGTCATGCAAAAATTTTTTATTGTTATCTGTATGGGCGTTATCTAAGTGATGCTTTATAGGGGCAAATATTAAAGCTGGATTTAGTAAAAATATGAAATCCAGGTATTCCAGATTGAGAACATAAGCAGGAATATATTTAGTATGTAAAATATTATTTTGTTTGTAACAAGGCAATTTTCCAGATAATAAATGAATGATGAAAAAATGAAGCCGCCTTAAATTCTTTAGATTCTCGCAATCAATTATTCGCTTCTTTAATATACGTACAATAGATTTATAGCTAATAGTGGATTTGTTATCTGGATAAAGTTCTTCAACAATTTTATGCTGTGGAAGTTTTATTAAATTAGAAACTTTTGATATGTTTAATTTGTGATAAATAATCAGGTTGAGTAGCAGTTTGTTTGACCGGTATAGATCACACGAAAAAGGAATAGCTCTAAACATTGTTAAAAGTGAGTGCTGAGATAATTGCTTTATGGCAACATTCTTATATTCACCAGGAATGTATTTATCAAGCTCATGTATTGGCAAATCATGGTCATGCTCATGAGCGGTATTTAGTAAAATCATTTCTTGATCAGGAACATCAAAATTAAATTTATTACCCTTTACCAATTCAAGCCCAAATCCATTTTCCCATGATTTTATATCGGCAGTAAAATGAGCGTTCGCATCTGCTTTTGTTAGTAACTTGTCTGAATTTAGATTTGTACAGAATTTATTTACACGCATTATTGAACTCGCTGTTGCCTATAGTTTTTATAAGTCATGGTAGCGTGCAAGTCGGTCAATATATGTCGTAACAGAAGTATTTAATTGTACTGGTATTGGAATGCTAACTTTTTCCCTGGTCTTCTATGCGCCTCAGAGTCAAGGATTCCCAAGAAAATGATCACGCGCTAAGCCTGTCTCGTACTCATCAATCTTATGCTTGAAGTATTCAATGATTTCCTCATAATTAGTTTCTAGCTCAACAGGCTCAATTCCTTCGTCGTCATCATCCAGAGGGATCTCGCCACGCATGATGGCTTTGTAGTGTTCGGGGTCATCCACGGTGCCAATTTTTTTGACCATGGAAAACAACGTGTCCAGAGAGTAGCCATAGCCGCGCATCAACACATAGAGGTCGTATAAATCCCGAGAGCGAACTCGGTCGGCAAGTACAAGTGTTTTTGCTGCTTTAAGCCCCTCGATTCCCAGAATATCAAAGTACATGTTCGCTTCGTGAACTTTTTTCGCAGACTTGTAAAACACTTCCTGTGAGTTGTTTTTTCCATGGACAAAGAACGTGACCTTTACGCCATCGATGACGTAATCTCGGGCACGGTCGAGTAAGTTCAAGCCGTGGTTAATTTTGAACTGGGAAATCTGAGCAGAGCTGGTGATCATTTGTGCCTGATGTCCCTCTTGTTTGAGGCGTGTGATTAACTGATCGATGGCAAAGTTGGGAAGGGTGCCGCCAAATTGCGCAAAATCAAAATCCAGGCTGATGCGGTGGCCGAGCTGTAAAGCCAGAGCGGTTCCACCAATAAGGGTTAATCCTTTCATTTCTGGCGCATGACACAGCACGTCGAAGAGTGTACTGGCCTCAGGGCGTAGAATATTACGATGCAGTGTCATGGTGTTGGCAACGGGCTAATAACATTCCTTTCTGGATGCGCAGTAGCATAGAGATTATTTTGTCGCTTGCTGCTGTGTCTTTCAGGCAAGATAATTCATTGCTTACAGTATTGAAACCAAAATAGGAGACTATTTTCAATACATCGTTGAAGCGACTAGCCTTAAGCACCTTGCGAATAAAAGTTTTCGCACTCATCTTGCTGTTAGACCAGTCGTATGGGAACTCGGTACTCAGAAGTCCCGAGTAGCAGCCGGTTTTATTCAAAGGGGATGTTTTATCTGTAGGGCGTTTAACCACCGCCAAATCTAAACCTGCAGCATGCACAGCAGAGATAACCTTGGCAAACTCTGCTGTCGGCTTGCCTCGTTCAAATTCAGATAGAAATCGGGGACCCACGTTGGCTCGCGGGGCAGCGGCACGCAACCCTAGTTTTTGCGATTTTCTCCCTGCACGAGCAAGTTTACCGAGTTCTTCGGGTGTATGAAAAATTTGCTGCTCGTTCATTATGCGGTTTTTAGTTGTTTCCTGTACGGGATACTATAGTGCTTTAATGTTGATGTGACAAGCTTAAAATTCCTGCGCTAGCATCATTAACGGTGCGCGAGATTAAATTACTTAAATCTACCCGCTAAGTATGACATGGCTCAATATGGCATAACGCTATTTTATGTTTAACTCGACTAATATTGGCACTGACGGAGAACGGTTACAGTGTTTTTTAAAACCGATCAATTACAGCATTTGCTGGATAATTTACAGGCTAAAGGTTATACCTGCATCGGCCCGCAAGTTCGTCATGAAACCATTATTTATGATGAAATGACATCGGTTGAACAACTGCCGCAGGGGATTAATGACCTGCAGCAACCGGGCAGTTATTCTCTTAATGCTACTAATGGCTCGAAATATTTTGACTGGGCAAATGGACCGCAGGCCATCAAGCCACTGTTGTTTTTGCCGAAAGAAAAACTCTGGAGCAGTGCGCAGGATGCAGATGGCAAAATCAGTTTTAGCGCAGTAAAACATGAGGCAAAAAAACTGGCGATTATTGGTGTCAGAGCCTGCGATATTGCGGCATTAAAAATTCACGACTCGCATTTTCTGCAACAATCGTTTATTGATCCTTATTACCAGGCGCGGCGGCAAGATCTTTTAATTATTGCGGTGAACTGTAGCCGTCCGGCTGATACCTGTTTCTGTTATTCCACCGGTGATGGTCCTTTTGTGCCATCATTGCTAAAACAGGGCGCTGATATTGTACTGACCGAATTGCAAGATGGCTTTTTAGTCACCGCGCAAACAGAGCAGGGCGAAAATATTCTTTCAGAGCTTGCACTGCAGGAGAGTACAGCAGAGCAACGTGCAGAGTCTGAGCGAATTAAAAGTAACGCATCAAAACAAAATAGACAGTTGCCAAAGCTTGATATCAAATCACGTTTATTCGAAGAACTGAATAATGAAGCCTGGCATAACATCGCCGAAAAATGCCTTAGTTGCGGCAACTGTACTTCGGTTTGCCCAACCTGTTTTTGTCACAGTGAAAACGAAGTGCCGGAGCTGGATGGCAAATCATCCAGCCATTATCGTGAATGGGATTCCTGTTTTGGCCAGGGGCATAGTTATATTCACGGCATCACCATTCGCAGTGATACCAGTCAGCGTTATCGGCAATGGTTAACGCATAAATTTTCCAGTTGGGTTGATCAGTACGGACGTTCAGGTTGTGTCGGCTGTGGTCGGTGCATCACCTGGTGTCCGGTGGCGATTGATGTCACTGAGTCGGTGGCACAAATTGTGGAGAAGCACCATGATTAATCCGGCAACGAATCCTTATCTGCCACACGAAGCCACCATCCTTGAACGCATACAGGAAGCCCCTGAACTGTTTACCCTGCGATTAAAATTTACCGAGTCTGAGATTCAGCAAAGTTATAAGTTCGAACCGGGTCAGTTTAATATGCTGTATTTATACGGTGTCGGCGAGATTGCTATTTCGATTGTGTCTGACCCTGAGGGTAGTACCGAGGAAGGTGATTATAGTATTGACCACACCATTCGCGTAGTTGGCAGGGTAACTCGGGGCATGAACAATCTAAAAGTAGGTGATCACATCGGTTTGCGCGGACCTTATGGTCGTGGCTGGCCGATGCAGGAAGCGCGACAAAAAGATGTGGTGCTGGTTACCGGCGGCCTGGGTTGTGCGCCAGTGGTTTCGGCAATTAACTATATTCAGCAGCGGCGTGATCAATTTGGCCTGCTGAATATTGTACAGGGGGTAAAACACAGCGACGATTTTATCTGGAAACAGCGTTACGACCAATGGCGCGAATTGCCGGATACTCAGGTATTACTGGCGGCTGATGTTGGTGAATCCCTGTGGCCGTGGCACATTGGGCCGGTCACCGTACTTTTTGATCAGCTCAAATTTAATCCGCAAAATGTCTGCGTGATGATGTGTGGGCCCGAAGGCATGATGAAAGCAACCTGTGATCACATGCTGGAGAAACAGGTAGCACCGGCGCAGATGTTTCTGTCGATGGAAAGAAACATGCAATGTGCCATCGGGCACTGCGGTCATTGTCAGTACGGCGATAAGTTTGTTTGTAAAGACGGCCCGGTATTTAGCTATGACAAGATCAGCGATCTGTTTGACATTAAGGGGTTTTAAAGGGTTTATGCGTTATTGAACCCCAACAAATCACCACACACAAACCGTTGGGGTTCGTTCCTCACCCCAACCTACGGGTTTCGTGAGCTTCGTGGTGAGTAATTACAATGGTTTTTATGAGTACTCATAATTATGAACAAGCCAAAAATTGCAGTACACAAATTCAGCTCCTGTGACGGTTGCCAGCTGGCAATATTTAATCTCGGTGAATCCCTGCTGATATTGAGTCAGTTAGTTGAAATCACGCATTTTGCCGAAGCGGGTGCACTTGATGAAGAAGCAACGGTTGATATCGCTATTGTCGAAGGCAGTGTCTCCACCTCAGAAGATGTGGCGCGTTTGCAAAAAATTCGTGATAACAGCAATTACCTGATGACGGTTGGAGCCTGTGCAACATCGGGTGGTATACAGGCACTGCGTAACATGGCAAATACGGGGCAATGGATTGCTGAAATTTATGCTAATCCAGCAGTCATTGACAGTCTGGATAACAGCACAGCAATCAAAAACCACGTTAAAGTTGATCTGGAGCTATGGGGTTGCCCGATTAGTCAACGTCAGCTGCTGATGGCAATACGCGCCCTGTTGTTTGGTGTGATGCCAGTAGAAGAACACGATAAGGTTTGTATGGAATGCAAACGCCAGCAAACAGTTTGTGTGATGGTGACAAAAAATGAAGCCTGCATGGGACCGGTGACACGCACCGGTTGCGGTGCACTTTGTCCCCGTGTCGGGCGGGATTGTTATGGCTGTTATGGCCCGGCAGAAAATGTAAATACGCAGGCAATGGCGAACAGGTTGCAGGGGCTGGGTTTAGTTAATGATGAAGTGGCGCGCCGCTTTTTATTTATCAATAGTGGTGCTGATCAGTTTTATCTGCAAGGACAGCGTTGGAAAACATGAATATGACAACAAAAACTATCAATATCAATGTCCCGGTACTGGCGCGTGTCGAAGGCGAAGGCTCACTTGATCTCACGATAAAAAACCAGCAGATCACAAATCTTAAACTGCGTATTTATGAGCCTCCGCGTTACTTTGAAAAACTGCTCGAAGGCAGACATCATTATGACGTGCTGGATGCGGTTGCGCGTATCTGTGGTATTTGCCCTGTTGCTTATCAGATGAGTGCTACCCAGGCTATTGAGTCAATATTTGGGATTGCCATTAATCCCTGGATTCGCGCCATGCGTCGGCTGTTTTATTGTGGTGAATGGTTACAAAGCCATAGCCTGCATATTCATTTGTTGGCCGCGCCCGACTTTCTGGGTTTTAATAGCGTCATCGAAATGGCGCAACAATATGATGGCGAAGTTCGCCGGGGTTTGAAGTTGCAAGCACTGGGCAATGACCTGGTGGCTTTGTTTGGCGCACGTTCGGTGCATCCGGTAGGAGCTAAAATTGGCGGTTTTACGCAAGCGCCGGATAAAAAAGCCGTGGCTGAATTGTTGCAGCGGGTAACAGCGGCAAAAAGCGATGCCATCGATTTGATTCATTGGTTAGATACGCTGGACTTACCAGAAGATAATCAGGAGTTTGTTAGCGTTGCCTTACACCATGATAAAGAATACCCGTTCAATGAAGGACGTTTGATTAGTGACAACGGTCTTGATATAAACATTGATGAATTTGAAAAACATTTTAAGGAAATGCAGGTGGATCACAGCACCGCACTGCATTGTCTATTAGATGGCAAACCCTATCTGGTCGGGCCACTGGCGCGGATTAATCTGAATAAAGCGCAGTTACCCGAAGCAGTACAGCAGCTCATGTTAGGTCTGAAGGCTCAATTCCCGTCTAAAAACATGTTTCACAGCATTATTGCCCGTGCGCTGGAAATGTATTTTGCCATTCTGGAAGCTGAGACATTGTTAGTAAATTATGAAACAAGCAATGAACCTTGCATGAGTTTTGAACCAAAAGCGGGTGTCGGTTACGGTTGTAGCGAAGCACCGCGAGGCATCTTATGGCATCGCTACCAGATGGATGAAAAAGGCTGTGTTAAAAGCGCTATCATCGTGCCGCCAACCAGCCAGAACCAGCCGCGTATTGAGCAGGATTTAAAAGACTCACTGATTAACTTTGGATTAGACAATACAAAGCAACAACTACAGTTACACGCTGAAAAAGTCATTCGTAATTATGATCCCTGTATTTCCTGTGCCACTCATTTTCTGAACCTGACATTGATTCGCGATGGCAGGGTTGATAAAAATGTTGAGCAAACTAAAGACAAACAAATTAAAGATAGACAAACAACACCGACATTTAACAATATTGATTTATCCCGCACTGCCATTATCGGTATTGGCTCGCCACATGAAGGTGATCAAGCGGGTTGGCAGATGATCGATCGATTATTGCAAAACAGCACAATTACCGCATACAAACAGAAAGGTCTGAGTCTGTTTAAACTGGATCGTCCCGGCATAAATCTGGTTGAAAATATTAAACCTTATGATTACGTGCTTATCGTGGATGCCATAAAATCAACAAATGTAGACCCATCATTTATTTGTCTTGGTGCCACACAGTTACGCTCGAGGTCGAGTCAAATGAGTAGCCATCAAGTCGGGGTGCTTGAGTCCATAGTTTTACTTGAATCTTTGCAGCTAACACCGAAACAGCTAGTCGTGTTGGGTATAAGCGAGGTTAGCGATGAATACATTAAAAAAATAATAAAGTTGTTTGTTGCATGATTAGTATTTTCCAATAAGGAAACGAATCTGAGCAGACGTGTAATTATTTTGTATAAGCCTGTACTTGTTACATGTAACAAGAACGTAAGGGAGCATTAGATGGGTGCTGATACTGTATACAGAGTTAGAAAATATAGGCAAAAAATGAGATCGCAGGGTTTGCGGCTCATTCAAATATGGGTGCCAGATACGCGCAAGCCAAATTTTAAAGCCGAGTGCCGCAGACAATCTAGGTTGGCTAATGAGGCCGACTTAAACGATATGAATATGCTTGAAATCATGGATGATGCTGTGACCGATGTAGACGGTTGGACAGATTAAACCCCACCAGAATGCACCACTTCATAATAAATTTTTTCTAACTCATTTTTGTGCTCGGTTTCTTCGTGGCTCAGGTAGGTGAACAGGTCTTTAATCGGACCGGCTTCGAGTTCTTCAGCCAGGCTGGTGTATTGTTCCATGGCTGCCTGCTCGCGTGACAGGGCATATTGTAAAATGGATTGGTCGTCCGGGTTTTCACCAAGGTCTTTGGCTTGAACCGCGTCAGAGAAGCGGCTGTTGCTGGGTGGTGTGGTGATCATTTGCGACAATTGATTTTCAATCTCAGGATTGGCGAGCAATGCTGAAAATAATTCAAAATGTTGTTGTTCTTCTTCGGCCAGTTCTTCAACCAGGTAGCGAATTCGTTTGCTGACTTTGGGTATCAGGTCGGTGTAAAAGTCACGAGCGGTTTCCTCAAACTGAATCGCGACTTCAAGGATTTCTGCCAGCGTTTTTTTTGATGCCAGTAATTCCCGGCTGCTGCTTGAATTGTCTGTATCTGTTCCCATGTCTGTTTGCCTGATGAGTTTATTTTGTTACCTGATTAGCCATAAAACCCAGCTACTATTTTTTTAACCACGAAAGACACGAAAAACACTAATAAAAAGATTTTTATTTTAATTTTTCGTGCTTTTTGTGTCTTTACTTCGCGCTCCTGCGCTACGTCTTTCGGGTCGCACTAACGTGCGTTCAAAATGTTTCAGACATTTTAGTCGTGGTTAATATTTTGTAGTGCTGTAGGTTGGGTTAGCGATAGCGTAACCCAACAAAGCCAGGTGCGCCCTAAGGTTGGGTTACGCTATCGCTAGCTCAACCTACGAACTGTATCTGTTGTCATGTCTGTTTGCCTGGTGAGTTGTTACTTTGTTTTTAACTGAAGTTGCTGCTCAATACTGGCCGCTACTTTATGACCGTCAGCAACCGCATGCACCACATCCGGGCCGTTCACGCAATCACCGGCAGACCATAACCAGCTCTCAGATGTTCGGCCATTTTCATCGACCTGCAATCTGCCCCGGTTCCATTCCAGTTTTTCGGTCAACTCTGTTCCCAGTAATGAGGTGTCCGAATATTGCCCGATGGCTTCAACCACGGCTTCACAGTTGTGAACGACTTCATCTTGCTCATCATATTGGGGAGCAAAACGGTTGTTTTCATCAAAAATAGAGGTGACTTTCCAGGTTTTGAGACCAATTAATTTGCCATTGCTATCAATTTCACAGGACTGTGGGCCGCAACTGTCTTTAATAATAATGCCTTCTTCGAGTGCTTCTTTTATTTCTTCCGGGTCCGCCATAAAATGCTGCTGTTGTTCAAGTGCAGTCAGCGTTATCTGTATTTTTCCGTACTGTTGTTTTTGCATTCTGGCCAGTGAGCGGGCGATGTCCATGGCGACGTTACCGCCACCGATCACTGCTACACTATGGGACAGGTCAAATTTTTCTCCAAGGGATATTTTCTGTAATAAATCAACCGCGCGGTAAACATGTCTGTGTTCAGAATTTTTTATGCGTGTCTGCCGACCCTGTTGCAGACCGATGGCAAGAATGACGGCATCATAATTTTTCTGTAATGTGGACATCCTTTTGTTTTTTCCGATACGGCAATGGGTGTGAATTTTGACGCCCAGTGAGGTGATGATGTCTATATCCTGTTGCAAGCTATCAAATGGCAGACGGTAATCAGGTATGCCAAAACGGGTCATGCCGCCTGCGTGTGCTAATGCTTCGAAAACCTCGACCTTATGACCGGAACGAACCAGGTCGAAGGCGGCGGTAAGACCGGCAGGGCCGGCACCGATAATGGCGATTTTTTTGCCGCTGGATTTGGCAGTAAAGTTTTCGTTGACGATTTCTTTGATGCGTTCATGGCTGACCGCGTCCATTGCGTAACGTTTTAACCAGCGTATGGCAATGGGTTCGCCGCGAATGCCGATGGAGCAGGCGGTTTCACAACGTCGGGTGCAAACTCGACCACAGGTGTGGGCAAAGGGGTTGCTACGATAAATCTGGCGTACTGCTTCTTCTGCATCGCCATTCCAGATAGCGCGAATGTATTCAGGTGCGTGCATGTGAGTCGGGCAGGAATCATGACACATACCGCATTGTACGCATCGTGACGCTTCCAGCACGGCTTGCTCAGGGGTGAAACCATCGACAATTTCGTCGAAATTATCGACTCTTTTTTCTGGCTCAAGTTCTGCCATGGCGGTGCGAGTCAGGCTGAGTAAATCGGAGTGTTCAGTCTTTTGCCAGCCTTTGCCAAAGTGCTGTTGGTGCATGCCATTGGGATCAGGCAGAATAAAATAACTGTCGATATGTTGCTGATCGCAGGTATGCACGTATTCTCGTGATAAAGACAGGGAAGAGCTGGGGCAGATATCAACACACAGTGCGCACCAGCAGCAGCGACCATAGTCGATGGCCGGGCGATGATTGCGAATACCTTTGACCGGATCATTGGGCAGGCTGGGTATTTCGACCATGGAGATGGCAGCATTGTCACAGATTTTTTGACAACTGGCACAGCCGACACATGCCTGCCAGTCATTCAAATGGAAGCCGCGATAATTAAGCGAAGCCAGTCTCGGTTGTAATGGCTCGGTGATCGGTTTGCGTACCAGGAATTGCAGGTTTTTAAGCGGATTAAGCAATGAACCGGAATCACTGTGATTGATCGCTGGTGCTTTTTTGGATTTCAGGCTTATCTTCATCGATCGACCTCGGGTGGGCAGGCATCCAGAGAAAAGATGGTTTGCGCTATATCTTCAAGTCGACTGCCAACGGCTAATTTTTCCAGAACCTGTACCGCATGCATTGCAGAGGGCCCGCGTATATGCACGCGGTAGGGTTTTTCGCCGCCGTTAGAAACAACATAATAAGCCACTTCACCCTTGGAGGATTCGACTCGTGCATAACTCTCACCGGCAGGCACACGCCAGGCGAGGGGGTTGGGAATGGGTGTTCGTAGCGGGCCTTTAATATCCGGCAGGGCTTTGATTACCTGGCGAATGATGCGAATACTTTCAACCATTTCGAGCCGCCTAACCAGCGTTCGTGCCAGCGCATCCCCCGCCTGTTCGGTGGGGATATCAAAATCCAGCTGCGGGTAAATCAGGTAAGGGTCATCACGTCTGACATCAAATTCGAGACCGCAGGCACGTAGGTTAGGGCCGGTGACACTCCAGTCCAGAGCTTGCTGTTGATTTATCGTGCCAACGCCTCTGGCACGTTTGACGAAAATCTGGTTGGTGAAAAATAAATTGTCATAATCTTTCAGACGGCCATCAATATAATCCAGGGTATCGCTGACCCGTTGCAGAAAACCTTCGGGTACATCCTGGCGTACACCGCCGGGTAAATTATAAATACTGTAAATGCGTCCACCGGTTAATTCTTCGAATAAATCGAGAAGCAGGTCGCGATCGGCAACCCCCCAGTACATCGGGGTGTACATGCCGGTGGTAGCAGCATGACCGCCAAAGAAAAATAAATGCGCGGCAATACGGGATAATTCGAGCTGCAAAACACGTATCCATTGTGCTCTTTCAGGCACCTCAATATTAGCCAGATCTTCTACTGCCAGTGAATAACACACTTCCATCGGCACCGGGTCGGGTACACAGATGCGTGGCACCAGTGCGATGTTCTGTATCCATAAACGGTCCTCCATCAGCTTTTCAAAACCACGATGCAGATAACCGGCATCGGTTCTGGCTTCCACCACAATATCACCCTGAAGTTTTACCTTGAGTGCAAAGTTGCCTTCAATACCCGGATGATTAGGGCCAAAGTTAAGCTCGAATTCGTGGCTGGGCGGATGGTTTACTGCCTGATAATTTTCCGGTCTCATGATTTATTTTCCATGGGTCTGTTTCCCGCCCTGATTGATTCAGGGGTGCTGACGATGCCGCCACCCTGTTGCTCCAGCTCCTGCAACCAGTCGGGGTGGTATTGCTGCCAGCTAAAGGTTTCCATCACCCATTTTTCGGAATCAAAATCTTTACGCATTGGTGGCGGCCCATTCCATTCGGTGAGAATGAATTTGCTCATGTCCGGGCTACCCTCAAAATAAAGGCCAAACATTTCGTGAATATCACGCTCGAAGAAGGCAGCGGGTGTGTAAATGTCGAAAACAGACAGGTAGATGCCGGGGTCACGAGGCACCCGAATATGGGCAGAAATCAGTACCGATGTTTCATAAGACCACAGGTGGTAAACCAGTTCGAATTGATTGTCGTCGATCCAGTCGACACAGGAAATAGCGGACAGGTGAACATAACTGGCACGCCCACGAAGTAATGCGAGTAAAGCGGGCAGGGCTTCGGCGGCGATATCAGCGCGTAATCGACGCGGATTATGAAACGTGAGTTGAATGCCCTCGATTTCCTGCAACAGCACATTGAGATTTTGAGAATGCGCAATGCTCACAGCTTCATCTCCAGTGGTTTTAACGGGGTTTGCACCGACTGAAGAATTTTAGTGTGTTCTCCCAGCGTATTGGGACCGGCTAGCTGATAAGTTTCTGCTTCACCAATAACATCGGTTGGTGTTTGCCAGTTATTGCCGAATAAATGCTGTTGATTGCCGAGAAAGTAATCGTAGTTTTTGTAGTATTGTTTCCACGAATTGGCTTCATTGGCTTTGATTTTTTGCATTAATTGTTGCAACCCTTCTATCACCGCTTCCGGTCTTGGCATGCATCCGGCAATGTATAAATCGACTGGAAAATATTCATCCAGTTTTTTTGCAGTGGCATAACTTTGCCAGTACATGCCGCCGTTGACGGTGCATGAACAAATGCCAATAACGTATTTTGGCGCAGCCATTTGTTCGTAAGTCAATATCACCCTTTTTAATGTTTTGATGGAAACATAACCGGTAATCAGTAATATATCTGCCTGACGCGGACTCACCATGGGTTGTATGCCCAGTCTTTCCATATCGAAACGCGAAGTCATCGCCGGTGGTAATTCAATGGCACCACAACCTGTGCAATAGTGCAGCATGAACATTGAACGTGAGCGGCAAAAACCGACAAATTCGTCAAACACATTGGCAAAGGGATTGGTTCGCTTTTGGGCGGGTATTTGCTTTATTTTAACTTTATCGAGGTCAGACTTTTTCATCAGAAAACTCCGTCAATTCATCACAAACGCGATACCGAGCAGTGCCAGCATGACTGGCCACTTCCACATCAGGCGCACCAGATCTTCAGTGCGATAACGTGGAAACAGGTAAGCAATAGCAAAGGGTATGATCAGTACGGCAAAACATTTCAACAGGAAGGTAACCCAGTTTTCACCGCCGCCAAGGAATAGTGACACATAAAGCACGCTGGCGGCATACAGTTGAAAACTTTGCATGACGAACAGTCCGCCAAGAAACTTGCCACCCATTTCGACCATGGGGCCGGTGGCAATTTCAGCCGGTGCAACGTAAATTTCAAAAGGGTGTTTGCCTAACGATGCATGCAAGGCAAATAAACCGGCAAGCGCGAGCAACGGCATTTCGCTAATGCCCCAGGTGCCAAATCCGCCCACCTGCTGAGCGGCGATGATGCTCACCAGGCTGGTGCTGCTAAAATGGGTGGCAACGCCAAAGATGACAATGATAAAGGGAATGTCGTAAGCCAGCATCGAAGTCAGTGCGCGTGAGATACCGATGGAGCCATTCGGGTTGGCGCACTGACCAACGCCCAGTGCCAGCCCCAGTGACGGCACCATGAGCAGATAGGTTAAGGTTATAATGCCGCCTTTATCGGCGATGCCATTCATACCGGGAACCGGTAGCAGCGTCACCGCCGCGACGTAACCGCCCACCGCCATAATAATGCCAATGTCGTGAATAAGCCCGTGTGAAATCTGGGTCTGCTTGCCATACAGTTTGACAATGTCATACAGTGGCTGAAACACGCCAGGACCAATGCGGCGTTGTATTCGGGCGGCCAGTTTGCGCATCATCAGTACCATGAACAGGCCAATGATGAATGCCACAATCGGCATCATGATGACTTCAGTAATGGTGAGAAATGTTTCGTTCATCGCCATCTATCCTGCAAAAAAGTAAAGTGAAAGTGTTGCTGTTATCAACAAAAACAGTGCCGGATGAAAACTGTGAAAAAGAATCTGTGTAAAGCCACTGAGTAGACTAACGACTGAAACCAGAGACGATTCAAGCCACTGGAAACTATTGCGATACCAGCTACCGATATAATGCATCAGCCCGGCATAAAAATTATTGGTGTAATGGTAGCGGGTATCGGCAGTCAGAAAATGGCCGCCGGCATAATTATCCAGTTGGTGAACATGTTTGGTTTTGTTGCCAGAATAAAACAGTAAGGCACCGATGCCAAACCCGCTAAATAACACACCGCTTATCCAGATCATGTCCAGGCTACCATGAGCCGATTCGATGCCCCCCAGATGATGTGCAACTTGAGGAATACCTAAGGCTGCCTGAGCGGCGACCACCCAGTCCAGTACCAGTCCTGGCATGAAACCGGTAACGAATACCACAGTGGACAACACTAACATGGGGAGCAACATGCTCCAGGGGACTTCGCGAATCTGTTCATGCTCCAGTCGAAGTTGTCCTAGAAAAGTATTATGAATGAGTTTGTATACCGACAGGATAGTACCTAGCGTGCCGATAACGGTGGCGATAAAAAGTAATGGCATACCTTCCACAATCAGCGAACGATATATCAGCCACTTGGAAACAAAACCATTCATTGGCGGGATGCCTGCCAGACCAATAATGCCAATTAGCATGACCAAAAACGTTAATGGCATACGTGTTACCAGTCCGCCCAGCTGGTTTAAATCGGCTGTTTTAGTGCGGTAGATAACGGCAGAAACAGCGAGAAACAAAGCCGCCTGATACGTTGCGTAATTAAATATATGCATCAGCCCGCCGGCACTGCCTAATGGATCGAGCAGCAGTATGCCTATCAACATATAACCGCCCTGACCGATACCATGCCAGGCCAGTAAGCGGCGAGCATCGTTCTGCCTGAGCGCGGTGAAAGTGGTAAAGATAATGGTCAAAGCCGCAACCCATAAGAGTAAATCGCGAAATGACAGGAAGGTAAAGGGAATTTCAATATTAATCAGTTTGACCAGACCAATGAGTTGAACCAGCACGACTGCAATGGCAAATAAAGCCATGCGGGAGGAAATCGCACCTAAAAAGGCAGCACCCGGGCCGGGAGTTTCGGCATAGGCATCCGCCTGCCACAGGTGAAACGGCATCAGCCCTAACTTGATGCCAAAGCCAAAGACAAACAATATACTCAGGCTGACAATTTGCAACGTGCTTAATGAAGGCGCAATGGCGGCCAGATCAGCATAGGCAAACGAGCCTGTTAACTGGAAAATAATGCCAAGGCCTGCCAGAACGGCCATTGCGCCGCCTGTTGCATAAACAATATAACGCAAAGCAAAATTTTTGGCTTTACCACCGGCTACCATCATTAATAACAGGCTGGACCAGCTCGCCAGCTCCCAGCCAATAAACAGGGTAAGCAGGTCGCCGCTAGCCAGTAATAACAACATGGTGAAGACGTTTAGTGCAATGGCAAATTGTAACAAGCCGGGTTTGCCGCCGTGCTTTCGGTAATCCTCAGCCCAGGAGCCGGCAGCAAAAATTGAACTGGCTAACGCTGCGCCAATAGTAATGAGGGCAAAAAACCACGAAAGCCCGTCAAAACGCCAACTGACAGGGTGGCCGAAAATGGACAGGCTGATTGATGCTTCGACCACCGCGCCGCCATAACCGAGACTGCCCATGACCATGATGGCCACAAACTGGAGAGAAAATAACAAGGCTGTGATCCAGCCGATGAGACGATGACCCTGCCCCAGACCGGAGGCAAGCGCGGTCAGTAAAGAGATAAGCAGTAAGGCATCAAGTGTATTCATTGCACCTTACCCATTTGTTGTGACAGCGGCTGCGACAGCGGTGGCTGACTGGCAGAAAGTGTGGTGTTGATATACAAAACCCGGTCACTGCTTTCTGCTGCGATGTGATTGAGTTTGTTGGCTAACGGTGTCAGTGTAAAAACTACAGCAAGCATAATCAGAGCAAATACAGAGATGACGCTTAAATTAAAGGATGTTTGTTGCCATTTTTTGACCTGTTTCTTTTTACCTTTAGAATAGATTTTGATCGCGGTCTTCATCAAATAGTGTGTTTCGATAACCGTTGCCGTCAACAGTACCGCCAGCGCGGTGAGATAAAGCGGTGAACTTGCCTGAATCAGACCGATGACCAGCAATAGTTTTGCCCAAAACCCGGGTAATGGCGGCACACCAATTAGTGACAGGGCAAAAAATACAAATAAAATAGCGGCTAAAGGCGAACTTTTGGCGGCACCGCCAAGTTTGCTTATTGGTCCGTTCCATTTCTCAGTTAGCATAAACAGCCCGGGTTTGACCACCAGATGATGCAACATCATGGCGATGCCCGCTACCATGCCTGCATCACCGGGAATAGAAAACGCCACCAGCACCATGCCCAGTTGTCCGATGGAAGAATAGGCAAACATGCGTTTCAAATCTTTCGAGCGCCAGGCAGACAGCTCGCCCCAGATGATGCCGAGTATGCCCAGTACCAGTAATATTATGTATGCATCCGAACCCTGATAGGCGACCACCAGCAGTCTGATAATCACCAGCACCGCCAGTTTTGATATCAGCCCGGCGAGCAGGGCGCTGATGCGAGGGCTTGCCGCTGAATACACTTCAGGAACCCAGCCGTTAACCGGGAAAATTTCTGCTTTGACACCAATGCCGATAACGATCAGGGCGAAGGCAGACAGGCCGATCGGATTATCAAGCTGGGAGGCAAGCAAGCCGATGTGCGCTAGATTGAGCGTGCCGGTTTGCGTGTAGATGAGCCCGATACCGGTTAATGCCAGAACCGTCCCCAGGCCACTGATGACAAGGTAGCGAAAAGTTGCAGCGAAGGCAGCAGCGGAACGATTTGCTGCGGCCAGCCCGAATGAGGCGACAGAAATTAATTCAAAAAACACATAGATATTGAACAGGTCACCGGATAAAACCAGACCACTGGCGCCACCGGCGAGTAGTAATAACAGCGATTCTTCTCGATAGCCCTGTTTGTTGGCATAAGGCCACAGTAGTAGCATCATTAACGGGATGATGCTTGCCATTAATAAGGATAAGCTGTCCAGATGAAAGCTGATGCCAAGTGGCGGCAGAAAGCCACCGAGCGCGATGGCAACAGGGTGTTGCAGCGTATTAAAATAAACCAGCGCAAAGCCCAGCATGGCGAACAGCACAAAAGGGCCGATAAAACGAGCGGCGGGTTTCGAGCTTGAGCTGATGATGGGCAACAAAAATGCAGTGAGTAAAGGCAGAGCAACATTGAAAGCAATGCTATTCATTTTTTATCTCCCTGATTTTTGCCCGGTGTGAATGGTTCCGAGGTTGATGGTTCTGAGTCTACTGGTTCTGGAACGAACGGTTCTGGCAACGGGCGGCTCCCCGCTGGCCGTTCATGGCTAAACAATGAAATAATGCCGCAGCCCTGGTTAATATCGGCTGACATGCGTTGATGAATTTCACGTAGATTCAGGGTTTGATAATGCTGATAAATTTTTACCACTAATGCCAGCGCAAGTGCCTGAATACCAACACCGATAACAATGGAGGTTAATACCATCGCCTGAGGAACCGGATCAACCATGACCTGTGTCGCCGACGTTGCGGTTAAAATAGGCGCAATAGCATCGAAACGATAACCGGCGATAATCAGTAACAGGTTGGCACCTGCTTCAGCGATGAACAGCGCCAGAATAATGCGAAAGATATTATTCAGCACCACCACACCGACCACACCGATAACAATCAAACCCATTGCGCCGCCATACAGTAACCAGTGAATCAGCTCTGTGCTCATGATTCAGACCGCTCCGCAGGCAGTGATATTTCCTCTTCTTCAGTTATTGCTGCCCGGCTTTTGCTTGAAGAGTCAGAAAGTCCAGCCAGATTAGCCAGTAATCCAGAAAGTTCTGCGCCTACTTTTAAGCCCACTGCGGTGTACAGCAGTGGCAACGTGCCGGCAGAAAATAGCGAACCCATTTCTCCATGGCCAAAAAAAGGTTGCAGAAAAGCCTTGCCCTGAAATAACGCGATGAGACCAATGACGATAAACGATGCACCGGCAAAACCCTCGACCAGAGCAAGCCCGCTATGATTAACGCCACGACTCGGCACCGCCAGCAGTGGCAGAAAGAATGCCATCGCCAGAATGACCCCGCCCTGAAAACCACCGCCCGGTGTAATGTGACCATGCAGAATAATGTACAGCCCCAGGGTAATGAGCAAAGGGAAAAACAGACTGGCGCTGATGGCGAGAATAGAGCCATCTTCTCTGCTGCTGGTTTTCTGTGTTGTCGATGGTTTCTCTGAAAATACACTTAATACCAGTGCTGTGGCAGCGGCAGCGGTAAATAGAATTGCAATTTCGCCCAGTGTATCAATGCCTCTATAACCCAGTACCACGGAAGTGACCAGGTT
>JAFLJY010000154.1 GCA_022712755.1 Gammaproteobacteria bacterium | reverse complement strand
TATTTGTTAATTCAATTTTATAGCCTTCTATATCTCTAATAAGACGTTCAAGATTGACAATAAATATTTTTTTTTCCTCATTTAGCGAAGATAGAGGGATGTTACCCTTAATAACTCCTTTATAAGTTCTGATATAAGTGATAGCTCTTTTTTTATCACTAGGCTCAAGGTCACGCTTAATCAGATACTCCGCTATCACATTGTTGATATAGAAACCGCCTATAGGACATGATGCTGCAGCTAGCGGTTTTGAGTGCTTTCCGCCACTACTAACCTCACCTTTTAGCGTTGATTCAATTATGCAAGCATCAAACGTACCACCACCAAAGTCTATAATTAGAGCGATATGTTTAATGTCATCTTTTAATTGAGGTAGTCGTAGTCCGTATCTATAGTATTGGTATACGGCAAATGGTTCAGGTAAAAAATCCACCTCTTCATATCTACTCAGTATCCTCCTTATATTTGCTCTGTAATTAGCTATCCATGCAGAATCATAGCCCTCAACTTGAAAACTTAGTGGCTCAGCAACTATTATTTTTGCTGATATATTATTATCTTCTTTGAGTAGATTCGGATTCATTGATAACTCCTCACTCAAAATAAAGTCAAAGTAGTCTTTAGTTAATTCATAAGCATGCTTTTCACCACAAGATTCAGTTTCAAATTTCTTTCTATTTACTGACCCTGGTTTGATATTTCCTAATTCAACTTTAAAGTTATAATTTAATAGCGCCCCTTTTTTTTCTTGAGCAATAGCATCATTGCCAAATTTGGGCTTTGAATCCTTCAAATAACATAAACTAGTTGGTATATAGGTATCACCATTAATGCTACTTAGTTCGATACCATCTATCCAAAATGTACTTTTAACTTTACTATTCACTTAAACATCTCCAAATTATACATTTCGTTATACTAAGTCCATAAAACCATAAACCACTATCTAGTGACAATTTAATCCCTCCGTCCCCTATTAACTGTCCCCTATTAACTTACTATTAACTTAATCCCTCCGTCCCCTATTAACGATCCCTCCGTCCCCTATTAACGCTATTAACGAGCAATGGTTGGTCCATTACTGTATTTCCAGAGATGTGAATATAAAGTCGGTATATTGACCTGCTCTGCGACAAAGAATTCGCCAGAATCAAGATATGATTTTATCTCGGTAATATAATTTTTAGAAATGTTACCGGATACTAATATCTCACGAATTAATGGGTGTCAGCAACTTCATCACGTAACTGGACAAGCGCCTCTAGCAAAGTCGGCACATCATCGTGAATAATGCTCCACAGGGTATCATTATCAATATCCAGATAAAATCGCCATTCACGTTCAGACATTAATCGCCTCCCGTTCAATGAACGGTCGCAACTCCAGTAGAATTTAATAGTCAAGTTTAAAAGCAGTGTTCATCTTCTTCAGTAATGAATTTATATCCACAGCTTTCATCCAAGCATTGGTGTAACTGAATTTTGTCAGTGATATCTTCAAAATCAGTTTGTGCACCGCAGAGGCCACAAGTTGTGGGATAGTCATTTAAGATATAGCAATCTAAATTTTGAGCATCTATTTTATCTAATATCAACATATCTAAACTTTGCTTTCATACATCACATCTCGATGATAATTCATATAAGGATGATGTTGCTCTGCTAGCTTTAATTGCATGCTTTCTGTAATACCTAGTTTTTCACTCTCTTCCAAATGACCTGAAATAATAATATTGCCCGTTTCAGAAAAAGTAATAAACCCAAGGTCAAAAACTTTATCTAAATTAGGAAGCAATAAAAGGCCGTTATAAGGATCTAGTCGCTCTTCATTGTCCGAGGACTTCCAGGGCTTGATATGAGACGCCACCAAAAATCTAACATCATTAAAACCTGTTAAAGCACACTTTTCCCAATAACCAATTAATTTATTTCGATATTTTCCTTGTCCTACACGAGCATTGATATATGTTGATTTTTCTGTGGTTGCAATCGAATCATCATTAATAATATTATTCACGTCTTGTTCGAGTTCATTGTCAGAATTACATTTTTTGTATTCGACAAAAAGTTTTAATGCACAGCTATACATATTGTTACCGTGTTTATTTCTATCGCTATAAATATCAACATTGTTTAAACCATCAATAATATTTATTAATTCTGCTATAGAATCAATTTCTTCTAGTCCGCCTGAATTCAAACCAGACTCTTGCACCCACTGTGAAACAACACCTGATACAGCCCGCGAATAGCTATCGGCTGTTCTTTCAGATTTTCCTATTTGTATTAACCAGTTTTTAAAAATCATAAAAATATTTAACTCGAAACATCGTGAACAAGTCTTGTCATTTGAATAAGAACATTCAAACATACCCCGTATATTTCTTTGCACTACCCTTAGCTTTCTCTACAGGATATTTCCGTTCATTAACTTCGATTTTGCTTTGAGCTGCTGTTATCAGATTGATGTCAAGTTTGTCTGCAAGGCGGATTAAATAGATAAGCATGTCAGCCAGCTCGGTTTCAACTTCTTCCAGAGAACTTTGCACAAAGCATCTTTTTCGTTATAGCGGCGTTAAAAATGGTCTCAAAATGCTCATTTACTCTGTGTAAACTGCGCTTTTTCGACAAGTTTTGCCTTGCTCTAACGAAAAATCTACATTGTGCAAAGCTCTCTTCTAATTTATCTTTGGGAAGATTTTTGCTTTGTTCTTCGGTAAGCCACTGGGTCGCTCCTGTGCTCCATGCACCCACGACATTAGAACATCCATGATTCGTCAAGTGTTCGACTATTTCTGCAAC
>JAFLJY010000153.1 GCA_022712755.1 Gammaproteobacteria bacterium | reverse complement strand
GGATTTTTGAACGTTCCAGCAGGTTACTGGCCAGAATAGAACCTTCCATTAAACGCATCTCACGCCGGTATACACTGTCATGGGTACTATCATTACCAAAAATGTTAATACGCCGGACATAAACTTTTTCACCTGGAACAACATGATAAGTTAAAGCAACCTGTTTTTTCTCATCATCAATGACCGGGGTGATTTGTACGGTAGAAAAAGCATACCCTATTCTTCCCATCTGGTCTTCAAGCCGCTTTTTCGTCGTGGTCATCAGGCTTCTTGAAAAAACCATACCTTGTCGTGTTAGCATTTGCGACTGCATGGTTTGGCGATTCACCACCATCTCACCGGTTAAATCAGAAGATGAAATGGTATAACGCTCGCCTTCAGAAACATTAATGGTTATATAAATATCCTGTTTATCGGGTGTAATGGAGACCTGCGTGGATTCAATAGTAAATTTAATATAACCACGATCAAGATAATAAGAACGAATTTTCTCCAGGTCACCATTTAATTTTGGCTTTGAATAATCATCCGCTGAGGACAATATCGCCCATGCTGATGGCACGCCAGATTCAAGCTCATCAAGTAAAGCATCATCATCATAAACATCATTGCCTACAATATTGATGTGTTTGATTAATGCCACCTGCCCTTCTGAAATAGTAATTTCAATATCAACGCGATTTTGGTCGAGTTCGGCAATATCCGCATTTATTTTTACGCCGTATTTCCCCTGGCTAAAATAGACACGCTCAAGCTCAAGTGTTAACTTTTCCAGTAATGAGCGGTTATAAATCTGTCCACGTGTCACACCGATATCAACCAGTGCGTCTTTTAACGCCTCATCATCGATATCTGAATTGCCAGAGAATGTCACCTCGGCGATGGAAGGCCGCTCTACAACCTGAACCACCAGTGTGTTGTTTTCACGTAGCAGTTTTACATCTGCAAAAAAACCGGTTTTATATAATTCACTAATGGCAAAGGTCACCTGGTTATCATCAATCGGATCACCAACAACGATGGGCAGGTAATTCAACAAAGTACCATCGGGTAAGCGCTGTAAACCTTCTATTTTTATTTTGTCAACAGTAAAGGAATCTGCATGTGCAGGTAGCACAAAGACATTGTTGAATAACAAAAAGGCGAAAAATAAACGAAGCATAAAAGCAATTGTTAATGATTAATGGTTAATGGTTAATGTGTGCCCAGTTGCGGTTAATAATTAACCATTAACAATTAATCTCTGTATATCATTAAAGATTGCAACACTCATTAATAACACGAGAAGAACAATGCCAACTTGCTGCCCTCTTAGCTCAAATGCTTCAGAGACGGGTGAACCTTTAATTATTTCAATTAAATAATAAAATAGATGACCACCATCAAGCATTGGTACTGGCAACAAATTTAATACCCCAAGGCTGACTGAGATCACAGCAAGGAATGATAGGAACGAAACCAGACCAATACTTGCGGTAACACCTGCGTATGTGGCGATAGTTATTGGCCCGGAAATATTAGACAACGCTGCCTCGCCAGTAATCATCTTCCATAAAACACGAAGCGTTAAGGTAGACATATCCCAGGTTTTTACGACTGCCTTTGTTATTGCCTCAAAGGGTGAATACTCAATATGCGTGACTAACTGCTGCCTCACCTCATCAGATATATATTGATAGGCCCCAATAAAACCCTGCTCACCATCTTTATTTTTGCGGCTTTGTGGAATAACGGTAAGTGATTTTTTAATGCCATCACGCAAAACCACAAACTGCATGGCTTTGTTTGGTTTCTCACGAATCATTTTAACCAGGCTTAACCACTGGTCTATTTCTACGCCATCAACTTGCAATACGACGTCATTTTTTTGTAAACCTGCATTCTCAGCCGCACTTTTTTCAATTACGCCACCAATTTCAGCTGTTAACTGCGGCCACCACTGCGAAAAACCAATGACATTAAAGATATCACCTTCATTTTCCAGCAAACGCAACTCACCAAGTGCTAACTCTCGTCTGCTTTCAACACCATCGATATTACGCACAAGGATCGAAATGGTACCGCCATCCAGTCCCTGATCCAGTATCGCCAATCTGAATTCATTCCATGACTGGATGGATCTATCACCCACCTTTAAAACTTCATCGCGTTTTTCAAAACCGGCTTGTTCAGCAATACTACCCGCTTCAGTTTCACCAACTAATGGGCGGTCAACGGTTGCCCCCATCAGGAAAACAAGCCAGTATAAAAAGATGGCCAATATGAAATTAAATGCCGGGCCGGCAAAAACAATAGCGATGCGAGTGCTGACATGCTGATTATTAAAGGCGCGTTTTTTCTCCGCATCCGATACCTCGCCTTCGCGTTCGTCAAGCATCTTGACGTAACCACCCAGGGGTATCGCTGCGACTATATACTCTATCTCGTCACCTTCAGCCGTTTTTCTACGCCAGGTAAACAATGGCTTGCCAAAACCAACAGAGAAACGTAAAACTTTTACGCCAGCTTTTCGAGCAACCCAGTAGTGGCCGAACTCATGAAAAGTAACCAGTACGCCGATAGCGATGATGAAAAAGAAGATGTTGTATAAAATACTCATGGTTTATTAATTACGAATTACGAATTACGAGCAGTGGTGCAAGGATGCACAGTTAACGAACCAAAGGACGGAATTATTCTTTGTTGTTGTATGTGCATTTGTTCTTTTTTGTTTTTCATCTGTTGTTTCTCGGTTTTTTTATTTTAAAAATATACGCGCAATATCTTCGTAATTCGTAATTCGTAATTCGTAATTCGTAATTCGTAATTCGTAATTCGTAATTCGTAATTCGTAATTCGTAATTAGTAATTAGTAATTAATTCATTAGTTATTGTTCTCGCCATAACATCGGCTTCCAGTATCTTTTCAAGCGAACCTGTGTCCTGGCTTAGGTCTGCCTTATCCAAGGTTTTTTCTATTAAAGTGGCAATATCGGTAAAACCAATTTTTTCTTCCAGAAAAGCGGCGACAGCAACTTCATTTGCTGCATTTAATACGATGCTTGCACAGCCACCCGTTTTTATTGCCTGGTAGCATAATCGCAGGCAGGGAAAACGCTCTAAATCCGGCTTTTCAAATTCTAGCTTTGCGACATCAAATAGGCTCAGTGGTTCAACACCGGCATCAATTCTTTGTGGCCATGCCAGTGCATGTGCTATCGGTGTACGCATGTCCGGGTTGCCTAATTGCGCCAGGACTGAGCCATCGCAGTATGTCACCATCGAATGAATCACGCTTTGCGGATGAACAACCACGTCAATATTGTCGATATCCATGTCAAACAACCAGTATGCTTCGATTAACTCAAGCCCCTTGTTCATCAAGGTAGCCGAATCAACCGAAATTTTTTTACCCATGTCCCAGTTTGGATGATTAATCGCCTGTGCTGGTGTGGCATCATGCAACTGATCAGTAGAAAAAGTTCTAAATGGACCACCACTGGCAGTTAACAAAAGTCGTTCAATCCCTGACTTTGCCTGCGTATTTGTCATTTTAACTGATGAATGATGCGGTGTGAAAGAATCTGGCAAACATTGGAAAATAGCATTATGTTCACTGTCAACGGGCATTAATAAAGCATCATTTTCTCTGACCGTATCCATGAACAGCTTGCCTGACATCACCAGTGCTTCTTTGTTCGCCAGTAATACACGTTTGCCTGCTTTTGCTGCTGCCAGTGCAGACACCAGACCAGCCGCGCCCACAATAGCGGCAACAACGCAGTTAACCGCTGTATCTTCAACCACCTGCAACAGCCCAGTTTCACCACTTAACACTCGTGTTTTGATATTTTTGGTTTTTAAACGATTGCTCAATTGGGCCGCTGAAAGCTGATCAAACATCACCGCATATCTCGGTTTCCATACCTCACACAATTTTTCCAGCGAATCCACATTCGTATTAGCGGTTAACGCATAAACCTGATAACGGTTTGCATGGCGAGTTATTACATCCAGGGTACTGCGACCAATGCTGCCGGTTGCACCCAGCAATGTTATTTGCATTATCTCCGGCTGCATCATATTACATCGGGGAGTATCAATAAGTTGAAGCCAACAATGAACACTGGCATCGCGGCCAGTACACTATCAACTCGGTCTAACATACCGCCATGGCCAGGCAGTATATCGCCACTATCTTTCAAACCTGCTTCGCGTTTTAAAAAGCTGATATATAAGTCACCACTGACAGAAATAAAAGTAACAATGACTGACAGTAAAATTAGCAAAGCTGCCCTTTCTGTATCCAGATCAAAATAATAGCTGACAAGCAAAGTGTAAAGAGAAGTAGCAATCACCGCGCCAATAAGCCCTTCTTTTGTCTTGCCTGGACTTATATTCGGACTGAGTTTGTTTTTACCGAATTTTTTACCGGAGAAATAAGCGCCGATATCAGCAATCCATACTAGCGACAAAGCATAGAACAACCATTTTGGCCCCTGCCAGTCAGCACCTATGTGTAAAGCATGTATTTGTTGCATGGCAAGTGCTGCAGCGGGTAATACAATAAAAGCAATGAATAACTTATCAATCTTTAACTTTTCATCAGGTGCTTTTGGTCTAGCCATTTTAAGAAAATAGGTAATACTAAACCACCATAATACTGCCGCATAAATTAGCCAGGTAACATAGTCGAACACAAAGCTTGCTGCATAATGATGCAAGCCCCATGTCATTACGGTTATTACAACGGCAAATAGTGAACGTATTAAATAATGACTGACACCCGATAATCTGGCCCACTCATAAGCTGAAATTATTACCATCAGTAAAACAAAATAGAAAAACACCGCTGTAGGCTGGAAGAAAATCATCCAGAAGACAAGTGCTGCAAGGGGGATAGCGGTTAATATGCGTTTATATAACATTTTTTAAAAGCAATGGTTAATTGTTAATGGTTAATTATTATCTTTCCAAACCGCCTCTGCCGACCTGCAAACCAGATTAGTGCCTGCTCAAAATCTTTATCTGAAAAATCAGGCCATAAAGTATCTACAAAATATAATTCACTATACGCGAGTTGCCATAGTAAAAAATTACTGATTCGCTGCTCGCCACCAGTACGTATAAATAAATCAGGTGCGGGAACATCATTTAGCGACATAAATGAATTAAAACATGCTTCATCTATATCCTGTATTTTTTTATTTTTATTCTGCACTTCATTTATAAGTAACTTACAGGCATTAACTACATCCCAACGACCACCGTAATTTGCAGCAATATTTAGATGTAAGCCGATATTATTTTTTGTTAAACCTTCCGCCTCATTGATGTTCTTTTGCAGCTTTTCAGAAAACTGCTTGCGGTCACCAATAAACTGCACGTGTACATTTTTTTTATGAAGCTTTCTCACCTCAGACATTATTGTAGAAACAAACAATGCCATCAAAGCGCTCACTTCTGCTTGTGGACGACTCCAGTTTTCACTACTAAAGGCAAAAATAGTTAATGCCTCAATATTATTTTTTACACAATTTTCAACAATTTTACGCGTTGTTTTTACACCCGCTTTATGCCCTGCGGCACGAGGCAGATGCCGCTTATTTGCCCAGCGCCCATTGCCGTCCATGACAACGGCGACGTGTCGTGGTAATAATGACTGACCATCCTCTAAACCATCTTTTTCTAAATGAATATTCATCAAGGTTTATCCAAACATTCATTTTTCCGCAAATACACGCAAATACACGCAAATACAATATTTTTATTTGTTTTAGTCGCGTTCATTTGCGGAAAGATAATATTTTGAGATCTTTTTCTCGTTCCCACACTCCTGCGTTGGAATGCATACGAACCACGCCAATGTCTCAAGTGTAAACATGTCGGCAGGTATTCGTTCCCACGCAGAGCGTGGGAACGAAGCAATTCTCAATTTATCAGTTATCAAATCTCCATTAGCTCTTTTTCTTTTACCGCTATCACTTCATCAACACTGGTGACAAATTTATTGGTGTGCTTTTGTATAGTATCTTCAGCCTGTCTGCTTTCATCTTCTGATATATCCTTTTCTTTTAACAGGTCTTTAAAGTCACTGTTTGCATCACGTCTGATATTACGAATAGCAATTTTTGCATTTTCACCCTCGCCTTTTACCACTTTTACCAGTTCGAGACGACGCTCTTCCGTTAATGGTGGCATAGGGATACGAATCAGGTTACCTGCGGTTGACGGATTTAAACCCAGACCTGAGTTTATAATGGCTTTTTCAACCACGGCAACCATTTGTTTTTCCCAGGGAGCAACGGCAAGTGTTCTTGAATCTTCTACCGTCACATTAGCCACTTGATTAATCGCTGTATCGGTGCCGTAATAATCCACCTTTATCTGGTCAAGCAAACTAGGGTGAGCGCGTCCCGTTCTTATTTTTGTTAATTCAGTTCGTAATGAATCAACACTTTTACCCATACGTGTTTCTGCATCGCCAAGAATTTCATCAATCACTTAACCATCCTCCATCACTACCGTTGTGCCGATAGCTTTATCTTTCATTGTTGCTGGTAGTGAACCAACATCGTTTAAATTAAATATTCGTAATGGCAGATTGTTATCACGACATAAAACAATCGCCGTTGCATCCATTACCTGTAAGTTTTTCTCAAGTACTTCATCAAAAGATAAGCTTTCATAACGAACAGCATCAGGATTTTTTACTGGATCAGAATCATAAACACCATCAACTTTGGTTGCTTTAAGTATACAATCTGCGCCAATTTCTACTGCACGTAAACAACCTGCTGTATCTGTGGTAAAAAACGGGCTGCCTATGCCAGCAGCAAAAATAACAACACGGCCTTTTTTAAGGTGTCTTAGCGCACGTTGCTGGTCATAATCCTCACACATGCGATTAATTTTTACTGCTGACATCACGCGACAATCCACGCCCTGCTTTTCAAGTGCATCCTGCATTGCCAGGCTATTCATTACCGTTGCTAACATCCCCATATGATCACCAGTAACACGATTTATGCCTGAGCGAACCAATCCAGCACCCCGGAAAATATTACCGCCACCAATTACCAGGGCAACTTCCACACCCATGTTCACAACTTCTGATATCTCTGACGCGACACGCTTTAGCATATTGGCATCAATGCCATAATCAAGATCACTCATCAGGGCTTCACCGCTGAGCTTTATTAAAACGCGTTTGTAGTTTGTAGACATGTGTTACCTGCTTTAAATTATCCGCTTTAAATTATCGTTGCTTCATTTGATTTTATAGGGCATCGCTGCACACAAAAAACCGGGAGATGCCCCGGTTTTTTGTGTCTCTGAATAAATGCCGTGTGAATTTAGTGACTTATTAACTATTCACCTGAGCCATAACTTCATCAGCAAAATTTTCTACTTTCTTCTCAATGCCTTCGCCGACTTCATAACGAACAAAATTGTTCACTGTCGCGCCTGCATCGGTAAGCAGTGTTTCAACTGTTTTATCCGGATCTTTAACAAAAGATTGACCAAGTAGGGTAATTTCTGCCAGGTATTTGCGAATACGACCCGTTAACATTTTCTCAACGATATCTGCTGGTTTGCCACTTTCCAGTGCCTGTGCACGCAAAATATCTTTTTCTTTTTCAAGAACATCAGCGGGTACATCAGCTTCACTAACACATAGAGGATTGCTTGCAGCAATATGCATAGCAACATCTTTAATGAGTGCATCATTTCCGTCTGACATTTCAACAAGCACGCCCATACGAGTACCGTGCAAATAGCTGCCAAACATTCCAGATGCCGTTTCAAGTATTTCAAAGCGACGAAGCTGCATATTTTCACCAATTTTTGCAATTTTCGCTTTACGTGCTTCTTCCACTGTCTCAGAAGCGCCATCAAGTGTCATTTCAGATAAAGCAGCGACATCAGCTGGTTTGTTAGCTAATGCTGTTTTAGCAATTGCGGTAACAAATGACAGAAAGTCATCACCACCAGAAACAAAATCTGTTTCACAGTTTACTTCTACCACTGCGGCTGATTGTCTGTCTTCACTAATTTCAATAACCACACGACCTTCAGCAGCAACACGACCCGCTTTTTTATCGGCTTTGGCCATGCCGGATTTACGCATATTTTCTATTGCTGTTTCGATATTCCCATCTGCTTCCTGCAGCGCTTTTTTGCATTCCATCATGCCTGAACCTGTACGTTCACGCAGCTCTTTAACCATTGAAGCTGTAATTTGCATCACAGTTACTCCTATAAATAAATTTTCTAAATTAGGTAACTACTCAGCTTACCCCTGAGCAGCTACACTACAATTGCACAACTCGCTGAACTGTATAAATACCTGTAGTTGCTCAGATTACTCTGCATCTGCTGCTTTCGTTTTAGCTGCTGTTTTCTTCTTAGGCGCTGCTTTTTTCTTCACAGCAGCCTTCTTTTTAACTGCTGCCTTTTTCTTTGCTGCGTTTTTCTTTTCAGGTGCAGCTGTTGCTTCTTTAGACTCAGTTTCAGCCTCAGCTTTCACTTCAACCGGTGTTTCTGTAACCGATGTTTCTGCTGCTGCTTCAGCAGCAGGTTTTTCAACTTCAGGTGCTGTCTTAGGTTTTGCCGCCGCTTTTTTAGGTGCAGCCTTCTTCGCAGCAGGTTCATCTTTACGTTGAACCTGACTCTGCACAACTGCTGATGCGCGACCTTCAATTACCGCATCGGCAACACCCTGAGCATACAACTGTATGGCTTTAATCGCATCGTCATTTCCTGGAATAACATAATCAACGCCATCGGGTGAATTATTTGAATCTACAATACCAAATACTGGTATACCTAATGTATTGGCTTCTTTAATAGCAATATCTTCATGACCAACATCAATAACAAAAACGGCATTTGGCAAACCCTTCATATCCTTGATGCCACCAAGAACTTTTTCTTTCTTAATCATTTCACGAGTCAGCATAAGCTGCTCTTTTTTGTTCAGACGATCAAAACCACCGTTTTCTGACATTTCTTCCAGTTCTTTCAAACGTGATATTGATTGACGAATGGTTTTATAGTTAGTCAACATACCGCCTAACCAGCGGTGGCTAACATAAGGCATACTACAACGTCGTGCTTCTTCTGAAACAATATTGCGAGCCGCACGTTTTGTGCCAACGAACAAAATACTGCCACGATTAGCCGCTATTTTACCGAGTGCATTGGTTGCTTCCAGGTATAAAGGCAGGGTTTTTTCCAGGTTAATAATGTGAATTTTGTTGCGTGAGCCAAAAATGTACTCAGACATTTGTGGGTTCCAGAAACGGGTTTGATGACCAAAATGTACGCCTGCTTCAAGCATCAGACGCATAGTTATGTTAGACATAATATTTCTCCAGTTGGGGTTAAGCCTCCATATACCCCATGCAAAAACTAATTAAACACTTTCATTATTTACGTGTTTAAATCAGCACCCATTACATGTGTCGGTATATGTGCGTATTTAAATAAGATATAGTTAGCATTGCTGATCCTGACGGATCAGAAGTCGTTTCTGACAAGTGCCTCAAACGACCCTCAACGAACAGCTATATCGCTCGTTTGCACCAAGCTTTTGTTAGCGCGGGCGCTTTATACCATAACCAGCCAAAATAAACAATAATACTTTAACGCCACAACATCGCGATTTTAATGATAAGCGATTGATTTTTAACAGATAAATCAACATGACGATATTAATAAAAAATGCACAGGAAATAGAAAAAATGCGTGTTGCCGGGCGACTCGCCGGCGAAGTCCTGCAAATGATACGACCACATGTAAAAGCCGGTATTACCACTAATGAACTCGACAAAATATGCCACGATTATATCGTTGATGTTCAGCAAGCCATCCCTGCGCCACTCAATTATCACGGTTTTCCAAAATCTATCTGCACTTCGGTTAATCACCAGATATGTCATGGCATACCAGGTGACAAAAAGCTGAAAAAAGGCGACATCATCAATATCGATATCACCGTGATTAAAGACGACTACCATGGCGACACCAGCAAAATGTTTTTTGTTGGTGAACCCCCTGTTCGCGCCAAACGCGTTAGCCAGATTGCCTACGAATGTTTAAAACTCGGCATTGAGTTAGTAAAACCCGGCGCCCACCTGGGCGATATTGGACAGGTTATCCAGCAACACGCTGAAGCAAATAATTTTTCTGTGGTAAGAGAATATTGTGGCCACGGTATCGGCAAAGGTTTTCACGAAGACCCGCAAGTTTTACATTATGGTAAAGCCGGTACCGGTGTAAAACTGGAGCCCGGCATGATTTTTACTATCGAACCGATGATAAATGCTGGCAAACGTCATGTTAAATTACTCAATGATAACTGGACCGTTGTCACTAAAGACCATAGCCCGTCAGCGCAATGGGAACACACTATATTGGTTACTAATGAAGGCCATCAGGTTTTAACACAATGCGAAGGCGATGAAATTTAATGACTATTGCCAAAAACACTACTATCGAAGACAAGCCTGTATTTAAAAAAACATGTGCAGCCGTAGACATGACAGCGATTAAAAAAATAGTTGATTTTGATTCGTTAAATAAACAGCTTGAAAATAATGCAACCCAATTCCCGTCTGAGCGGGTCAACCCTGCGCTAATCAAACTGTTAAAAGATGCCGTTAGCACTATTGATGGCAGTTTAAAAGAGCTATATCAACACGGTTCGGATGTAAACACCATCGTAACGGGTCGCTCATGGCTGATTGACCAGTTAATTGACTGCATCTATTCACACCTGTTTAAAGACATCACTCAGCAGATTGCACTTGTCGCTGTTGGCGGTTATGGGCGTGGCGAGTTACACCCCAAATCTGATATTGATTTGATGGTTTTATTAAAAGAAGAAGAAAACCAGCACACCAAAGACCTGCTTGAAAAATGCCTGATGCTGTTATGGGATATCCGCCTCGAGATCGGCCACAGTGTTCGTACCATTGAAGAGTGCGTTGATGAGTCGAGCAAAGACATCACCGTGGCAACAAACATTATGGAAGCCAGGTTGCTGGCAGGAAGTGAAGCTTTATTCACCACCATGAAAGAGAAAACCAGTGCTGACCATATCTGGGATTCAAAATCCTTCTTTCAGACAAAACTTGAGGAGCAGATTCAGCGTAACGGGAAATACAACGATACCGCTTACAACCTGGAACCCAACATAAAAGAAAGCCATGGCGGATTACGCGACATTCAGATGATTGGCTGGGTTGCCAAACGACACTTTAATGCAAACAGTCTATTTGATCTGGTAACACACGGGTTTCTTCTGGAAGACGAGTTAAAAACATTGCTTGATGGCCAGCACCTGCTCTGGCGTATCCGCTGCAGCCTGCATTATCTCGCAGGTCGTCGTGAAGACCGTTTGCTGTTCGATTACCAACGTGAGCTGGCAAACGAATTTGGCTTTAAAGACGATGTCAACAATCCAAATAATGAAGCCATCGAACAGTTCATGCAGCAATATTATCGCACCGTGATCGAACTGGAACGCCTGAATGAAATGTTGCTACAACATTTTAGAGAAGCAATAATTTATGCCGAGCTTGATACCATCGCTGAAAAAATAAATAACAGTTTCCAGGTACGTAACGGTTATATTGAAACGGCTAACGAAAATATTTTTAAAAACAATCCCTGTGCCATTCTTGAGATATTTATCCTGTTACAGGATTACCCTGAAATTCAGGGCGTACGTGCCGCCACCATTCGCCAGATAAGGCAATATAAACATTTAATCGATGACAAATTCAGAAAATCGCCCCGTGCGCATCAGTTATTCATTAAAATAATGACAGGCTCCCGTGGTGTCACCCACGAATTAAGAAGAATGAATCGTTACGGCATACTCGCCGCTTACATACCTGCCTTCGATTTAATTGTAGGCAGAATGCAATACGATTTGTTCCATGCTTATACCGTTGATCAACACACCTTGTTTGTCATTAGAAATATGCGGCGTTTGTCGGTACCCGATTATTGTCACGAATTCCCATTAGCCAGCGGCATCTTTCAACACCTGAGCAACCCGGGATTGTTGTATTTGTCCGGTCTGTTTCACGATATAGCCAAAGGCCGCAAGGGCGATCATTCTCAACTTGGCGGCATTATTGCTAAAGAATTCTGTCAACAACATGGGCTAGCCGATAAAGATAGCGAACTGATTAGCTGGTTAGTCAGCAGCCATTTAACCATGTCGATCACGGCACAACGCAAAGATATCAGCGACCCTGATATCATTAGCAGCTTTGCAGAACAGGCAGGAACACTGGAACGACTTGATTACCTTTATTTACTGACCATTTCAGATATACGCGCCACTAATCCAAAACAGTGGAACGACTGGAAAGACAAATTGCTTAGTGAGTTATATAACAAAACGGCTGCGTGGCTAAATAATGATTCCAAACTGAAAAGCCTAAGAAAACAAAGTGACAAGGAATACAATATATCTGAAATTCAAACCGCCAGCTTACGAAGACTGGAGCGCCAGGGAATTGATTCACACCAGGCAAGCGAGTTATGGGAAACACTTAATACAGAATATTTTCAGAGTCACACCTACGGTCAGATTACCTGGCATACATCACTAATCATCGAGGCCGGGCAGCAACAGACTCTTGAAAAACCACTTATACACACACGCGTTCATGAGTCCAGTAACAGCATTCAGTTACTGGTTTACATGAAAGATAGAGAGCACATCTTTTATGACGTTGTTACCGTATTAGGTAAAAGCGACGTTGGTATTGTCAATGCACAAATTATTAATGCCAGTAACGGCTACGCACTACAAAGCTTTCGTTTAGCTCCGACGAATACAAACAGTGAAGAAATGTCATTTGTGGCCTCACAAATTGTTCATCACTTAGAGGAAAATCTAAATGATAGCGACAATGGCGCAGGCACTGCACAAACATTAATAAGTGGCAGCAGTAAACATAAATATTTTTCATCACCTACTGCTGTTCGTTTTAAAAACATGAACGATAACAAAACAACACTTTTATCCATTGAAACTATGGATCGAAGCGGTGTATTAGAAAATATCGCTAATACATTTATTGATTGCAAAATTAAATTACTCAATGCAAGAATAACAACAGCGGGTGAAAAAGCCATCGACCGTTTTGTCATTAGCACACCTGAAAGTAAGGCACTCTCAAAACAACAGCAACAAACACTGAAACAACGATTAAAAGAAACACTTTAATTAATTGATAATTGATAATTGACAATGGATAATTAAAACACTGTGTTGCACTGCCTGTTGTTTGCTATTTAACATGGATGCTAGTTTTAGTTTTTAATTATCAATTATCAATTATCAATTATCAAACATGACTAAAACCTTAGACCTCGCCAAACAACTAATCAGCATCCCATCCGTTACTCCTGATGATCTAGGATGCCAAAAAATTATCGCCGATAGATTAAGCAACATAGGTTTTAAAATTGAAAACCTGCGTTATGGCGAAGTCGATAACTTATGGGCAAGAGTCGGCACACAATCACCTTTATTTGTTTTTGCCGGCCATACTGATGTGGTACCAACTGGCCCGGTAGAGAAATGGCGTAATGATCCTTTTACCCCAACTATTACAGATAATATAATGACCGCGCGTGGTACAGCAGACATGAAAAGCAGTATTGCAGCGATGGTCTGTGCCTGTGAAAGTTTTTTCGAAGGTAAAAACACAATAAGTGGTTCTATTGCATTTTTAATCACCAGCGATGAAGAAGGACCGGCAATAAACGGCACGGTAAAAGTGATTGAGCATCTGACAATCAATAATGAAAAAATCAACTGGTGCCTGGTTGGTGAACCATCAAGCACCAACACATTGGGCGATGTGATTAAAAATGGTCGGCGCGGATCAATTTCTGGTGACTTAATCATCCATGGCGTACAGGGACACATCGCCTACCCTCACCTGGCAAAAAATCCGATTCATTTATTTTCTGGCGCTCTACAGGACTTATCGAAAGAAGTATGGGACAGCGGCAATGAACACTTTCCGCCAACCAGTTTCCAGATTTCAAATATAAACGCTGGTACAGGCGCGAGCAACGTCATTCCCGGCGACTTGAATGTTCAATTTAACTTGCGCTTTTCTACAGAAATAACCGAACAACAGATTAAACAGCGCATTGAAAACATACTCAACACACATGCACTGGACTACACCCTTGACTGGACACTTTCAGGTTTACCCTTTTTAACCTCGGATGGCGAGCTGGTTAACGCAGCACAAAAAGCAATTAAAACAGTATGTGGTTTAGAAACTGAACTGTCCACCGCTGGCGGCACCTCAGATGGGCGATTTATTGCACCAACAGGCGCACAGGTGGTCGAACTGGGTCCGGTAAACGAAAGTATTCACAAAATAAATGAAAACATCAATATAGAGCAGCTTGAAAAACTAACTGACGTTTATACCGAGATATTAAATAATTTATTTAATCCAGATGTCTCGTAGAATGGTAAGTTAAACGTAACTACTCAGCATCATCAAAAAAGAAAAAGATTCACCACGAAGTACACAAAGATCACGAAGATAAATGATGCTCACTAACACGATTAAACACGGCATATGTATGTACCATATTCAATATACTTTAAAACTTCGTGGTCTTCGTGTACTTCGTGGTGAAACATTTTTAACGAACCGTAAAAAAATGAAACTCGCTGAGTAGTTACAATTAAACTAGTAATTACCTCATCTATGACTAGACTTGGGACAGTGCAGTTTCAATATATTGAAACGTTAAATAATAAAAAAATAACCATCATGGAGCAACTCTCATGAACCTGGAAAAAGTCATCTTCAGCTTTTTCATGATCCTCGCCCTTACGCTGAATTTCAGCTTTTTTTACGGCGATATTGACGATCCATCACACCACCATGTTTATGAACTCTATGCCGTGA
>JAFLJY010000152.1 GCA_022712755.1 Gammaproteobacteria bacterium | reverse complement strand
TTTTGTGTTGTTTGTTGTAGCCGTTTTTCAGTATAGTGAATATCAATCGCAAAGCTTCTACCTTCACTTGAAATAATCGGTGCGTTGTTTAATAGAGCAGAAATACTTTCGGTGTTAAGCGTTGCCGACATAACCAGAATTTTTAAATCCTCTCGTAGTATTTGTTGGCTCTGTAAACACAAGGCGAGTGATAAGTCAGCATGTAAACTGCGCTCATGAAACTCGTCAAAAATAACCAGAGCGGTATTTTCTAATTCAGGATCAGCCTGTAATTTGCGCGTTAAGATACCTTCTGTGACTACCAGGATTCTGGTTTTTCGGCTAACACACTTATCCTGTCGAATCTGATAACCAACGGTTTGACCGACTTTTTCGTTTAACAAAAAAGCCATGCGTGATGCGGCATTGCGAGCAGCCAGTCTTCTTGGTTCGAGGATGATGATTTGTTTATCGTGTAACCAGGGCTGATTGAGTAATGCGATGGGTACGGCTGTGGTTTTACCTGCGCCTGGTGGTGCCTGAAGGACAACACGGCTGTGTATTTTTAGTGTGTTTTTAATCTTAGGTAAAACGTCATATATTGGCAGTTCGTGCATGTGGCAATTATAACCGTCATCCTGAACGGTAGTGAAGATTCTTGCGCAAGGGGTACAAAAATATTGCAGAATAATCTTTTGCTAGTGCTCCTCAAGGCGCAGATAAGTTGTCCCATTGATAAGTCATGTTGCCAGTTTGACATGATTGCAGTGATAAATCATTTAACCAACTGACCAGGCCAGTCATTTTTACTGATATAGTCTTTTAAGTTATCCGGCCGGTATTTGGCATCCTGATCCCAGCGTTGTTTAACGGTTTCATGTATTAATACGGCTCCCTGTTTGTGCTCAATGGGACGATAGTATTTTTTTCTGACCCTGAAAAAATGTCTTCTGGAATTATGTAATGTGGCAAGCGGGTTGCTATGAAAACTGTTCTTTAAGTGTGGCTCAATACTCAGTCCGGCTTTTTCAGCTTCTTTACTCATCCAGGATAATGCAATATCTGAAAGCAGCGAACCATCTTTATCAGGTTTGTAACTGCCACCGATGTTGCTATGTGCACCGCTAAACCATACCTGTTGTAAATCAAGATGATTACCCGGGTTCCAGATGGTTGGCTCAAAGTCTTTTCGGTGTTCGTCTATGGCTAAGGCATGTCTTGCAATGCGGACGTTTTTACCGATTTTTGTATCATAAAATTCATCTTTATCCTCAAATAAACCAAGGAACGATATTGGTATGCCCATGGCACCAACCGTATCCCATACGCCGACAAATTTTATTTTTCGTGATTTGTGTGAATGTTTATTTCTGAACTCAAGTGATTTTCGGCCAGATGGTGAATAAGCCTCGCTACTTTTTTTATAGTGATTAAAGGCCTGCTGAATGAGAGCAGCATCTACTCTTTTGAGAATACCACAGTTGTTAATCAAACCACACAATGCTCTTATAGTGTAAGAACCTCGACTGAAACCAAATAAATATATTTCATCACCTGGTGAGAAGTTCTGCACGATGTAGCGATAGTCATCCATGATATTTTTATGTAATCCTTTGCCGGTGATACCCGCAATAGCAGAATCATGGTATGAGCCAATACCCCAGTCATAAAATACCTGCTGCGGCACGCCATCTTTAGCAATCGGTTTTATTGAACGTGCCAGACGCAGTACATTGGTCGGAAAATCTTTTTTTAGATTTTCTTCTGGTTTGTTCCAGGTGCCATCTGCACATATAACAATTCTTTTTGTCATGGCTTTTCCTTGTCAACTCTTTCTATACCGATTGAAAGGCTGTGTCTGCTTATATGCATGGTGTTGTACTCCCTCAGTAAAATAAAAATTTACGCTGTAGATTCAAAAAAGTTATCTGCTTTATCTATTCGGATTAAATCCAGAAAAATCGATCCCTGATAATTTTGCCATCTCGTGATTAAAGGTAGCAAGATCATTTATGTTAAATTGATTTAAATAAGAATGTCCGCATGCTCGTGCCATTACCTGCATTAATTCTACTGATGAATCAAAAAAATTAGATAGTCGTTGTGCAGATTTATCGACATTTAACATTTTTCTCAACTCAGGTTTTTGTGTTGCAATGCCGGAAGGGCAATTGTTGGTATTACATATTCTTGCAGCCACGCAGCCAATTGACTGTATGGCACTATTAGCAATAGCAATGCCGTCTGCACCCAATGCCATGGCTTTGATGAAATCGCTGGGTACACGTAGACCGCCGGTTATTATCAATGTTACTTTTCCGCTTGCCCCCTGTTTGTCCAGATAATGTCTGGCGCGGGCGAGTGCAGCAATGGTGGGTACACTAATATGATCGCGAAATAATAAAGGCGCAGCGCCGGTGCCACCGCCACGGCCATCCAATATGATGTAATCTGCGCTCGCCTGTAAGGCAAATTCAATGTCGCGTTCAATATGATTGGCACTGAGTTTAAAACCAACAGGAATGCCTCCGCTTATTTCGCGTACTCGGTCGGCAAAATGTTTGAAGTCGGCAGGTGTATTCAGGTCACTGAATGTTGGCGGTGATATTGCATCTTCGCCTGCTGTTATGCCACGAACTTCAGCGATTCTACCAATATTTTTTGCTGCGGGTAAATGCCCGCCGGTGCCGGTTTTTGCTGCCTGACCCCCTTTAAAATGAAAAGCCTGTACCTTATTTAGTAAATCATCTTTATAACCGAATTTTGCACTGGCCAGTTCATAAAAATAATGGCTGTTTTCCTGTTGTTCTTCAGGCAACATGCCGCCTTCACCAGAACAGATGCCAGTGCCAGATAATTCGGCTCCTTTAGATAAAGCTATTTTGGCTTCTTGCGATAACGAGCCAAAACTCATGTCGGAAACAAATAGCGGGATTTTTAATAGCAGCGGTTTTTTGCTTTCAGGGCCAATAACTAATTCAGTACCAACATCGATATTGTCCAGCAGCGGTTTTTGGTGAAGCTGTGCCACCATGATTTGTATATCATCCCAGTGAGGGAGTAGATTACGAGGCACACCCATTGCCGTCATTGGGCCATGGCTTCCCATATTGCTGAGACCTTCTTCAGCTAATTGATGGATGAATTCCACTGTGGGTTCTTCGATGGTTGCGCGCGCCTTTGGCAAAATGCTTTCATCGGCAGCAATGCCAGGCCCTTCTTTGCCTACCTGATTATCTGCGAACTGTTTGTGTGTGCCATCGCAAAACGGTGTGTTACGTGTATGTTTACAGGCGCATAACCAGGCATCACCGTTTTCGTCGGGAACCATTACTCTGGGTTTGAATGTTGTGCCGGCGTGTGAGCCATCACAAAAAGGCTGGCTTTTTGATCTGCCGCAGGTGCAGAAATGATACTCTTGACCTTTAGTAAGGTTTACTTTAACGGGTTTATTGTCTGCAATGATGGGGTTCTTCATGATGCTGCCTCATTGGTGACTGGAATTCTTAGTTTTTTGCTATGATAGTGAGGCTAACATACAAACAAGATGCAAGAAAAGGGTCTGATAGTTAAGATACGTCAAAAAAATATCTCAGTCATTTAAGATCTTTGTCATTCGAAAATGCTGTATCTCATCGAATAGTAAGTAACTTTTATTGATTACCTTATAACCAAGTTTTTTATAAAATGTGACAGCAGCTTCTCTTGCGTCCAGAACAATATTTTTATGATTAGTTTTTTTTGCGTATTGTTCCAGGGTTTTAACTAACTCACGGCCAATGCCTTGTCTTTGAAAGGAATTATCAATGGCCATATAACGAATCTGTGCTTCGTTGTTTGAATTGAATTGCAGGCGGGCGACACCGATGATTTTATTGTTGTCATTTACTGCCATGACATGAAAACACTGATCTTCTATTGCATCAACCTCAGAGCCTTCGGGTTGATTCCAGGGAGCGCGAAGTTGTTGCCAGCGCAGGTGATAATAGTGTTTAAACTGCTCTTTAGTTTGTGGTTGTTTTATAGTGAAACGCACAGGGTGTTAGCAACCATTTTGAGTTAATTTTTATACAAAAACCACCCAGGTAGTCGCAATATACTTCACACCTTTTTCCAGTGTCACGCCTCGGTGTTCATGTGTCCAAAAAGGCGGGAACAAACAAAGTTTGCCTGCTTGTGGTTTTACTTTAACCTTTTGGTAAGAAAATTCTGTTTCACCACCAGGACCTGCCACATCGTTTAAATACCACACTGCGACTAATTGACGTTCGGCAAAGTCATGACTGCCACCATCAATATGCCAGTGATAATATTCACCAGGGTTGGTGCGTTGTATGGCATAACCATTATCTTTAAACGCACCTTTAAAAAATGGATAAGTCTCGCGGAAATCTTTTATTGCGCTGCCTAATGAGCGAAATAATTCAGTATCCAGGTCTTTCCAGTGATCGACTCCACTAGTGACCAGATCGGTTGAGCGTTTCATGTTTTGATCTGCGGTGAAGGTTTGGCCGATTCGACCGGGGTATTGATTTTGGGTGTCCTCTTCAAATCGCCGAATCATTTCCTGACAGATGTCCAGGGGCAGGGCGTTTGCTTTTTCAAAGATAAAGGTATTGGGTTTTACTTCTGTGATGGTGTTTTGTTTTTTGTTCATTTTATTAGGTTGTGCATCTTGTTCCCACACAGAGTGTCCTGCCATTGACTTAAGGCTATTGGGAAGTTGTAGGCCTGCGTAAGGTGCGTGGCAGACAAAGCAGCACCTGCCGTACTCGAGGCTTGCCTGCAACGTGGTTATGCAGAACTCTATAACTCCCAACAGCCTCTGAATAATTTAGGTTGTTCTATTATTCATAGTATTGACATTTATGTCAGTTATTCTTCAAGTTCGATAGGTCCATTACCTATTACAGCATAGTATGTAGCAAGCATTGTAATTTCATCATCAGATAATTTTCTGGCTATTTTTCGCATTACCGCGCCTATGTCATTGCTTCTGGAACCATCTCTAAAG
>JAFLJY010000235.1 GCA_022712755.1 Gammaproteobacteria bacterium | reverse complement strand
TACAGGGTCTTTGTATAGAAGCATCCTAGGAACGGGTTCTAGCGATGATTTGGCACGATGGTATTGGGGATTGGAAAAAGATGGCCGCGATCTATCTGTCAGAGAAGCTACAACCTCACGCTGTATTCCGACGGCGGATGCAAGATGGAAATTGGATGATCTAATAAATGAGTTATCTCGGCCTAAGAGCGCGGTGGGGTCGGAATTGCTTGATAGAAAGGTTGTTCAAGCACTAGGGTTAAAAGATAAGTTGCTGAAGCCAACTCAAAGAGTTGAGGATGCTCGTCAACTTCTCTCACTACGTTACTACGGTCATCAGTCGCAATACCAGTGGGACTCAAAAACAGTAATCACGGAGTCTGGTTATCGCGCCTACGTTTTGGTTCGGCAGAATGAATCAGATGGCTGGATGCGCTGCCTAGTCAAAGACGGTCCTTCAGCGGCAACGGCTATAACAATTGCTGCTATTACACGTGAAACATGGTCATTTACCACTTAATCTGGCTCATATGGATGGCAATGCTTGTCCAGTAAAGTATCAAGATCCACATTAAATTCGTCGGCCGTCATCGTAACAATATCACTTCTCTCCGGCCAGACTTTCATCACTTGTGTTGGTGTCATGGATTCAGCAAGCTCGCCTATGGGTGGTCCGATTATCCAGGTGGGTAAATTTAACTCGGTATATTTCTGGTACATTTTTCGTGCATAATCTTCAAAGTCTGCTGGTATAGTTGCCTTATCAGCGAAGATGAGAAGTGCTGCGTTGTTCCCGCAACGCTCACACGGAATAATCTTTGATTCCACGACTTCTGTTGAGCTTCGAGGACTGGATGGTGGCAAAGAAGATCCGCTTGGCTCGCCTTTACCTAACACGGCTTCCATTGAACCGGTCAATTGTTCGCATAATGGAACAAGCATCTCTTTTCGTATGGTAGTCAGCGGATCATCAGGATCGCCAGCGACTTCGCTTGAAAGGTGACACTGACCATTTGGCAGACCTTGAAGGACAATACGCCCCAAATCTCCAAGTTCAACATGTCGAAAAACATAAGTATGAACACCTTGTAGTAACTCTTTTCTAACGGAAATGCCTGGCGGCAAAGAGATATTCATGGTTTGTCCTCGCTACTATATTTGGAACTTTTAGTGGGGATGGGCGCAAAACCCTTAATTGGTTGAAAATTGTTCATCATCAAACAATTATACCTGATTGAATGATTATATTTTGCAGGTTGATTTTATTTTAAAAGGAATGATGTCTGCACGTTTAAAGCGTTCCGGATGTTTAAGCTTATCGTTTCCCAATATCATTCTCACCTGGTACTCAACCTCCTGCGGAGTAAGCATTTTATCACTTAAAACGGGGTTAGGGCGCAAGAGATAATCGCCGTTCGCATAATCCCGATAGCGTAGAACAATAAACTGTCCATTAGCTTTCCCAATATTTTTCATGTAAGCATAACTTTGGGTGCCGGCAAGATACATCACAGCACCTGTTGCAAATGTATTACTGATTTTACCGTCTAATTTTAATTTACTACTGGATAGGTCAGCAATAAGGCTGTTAACCGCATCGCAGATAACATCAAATTTAAATTTTGTATTTGTACTTTCTTTTTCCAGTATTTTAACGGCATCTTTAATCGTGGCAACGACATATAGCATTGAGCTGTCGATGTCACAAATATAGATCGTTGGTCCATCTGCATTATCCGCGTTCACCACCAAACCTTTATTTTTTGTATCGTTTATCTGCCAGCCGCCTGACATGAACTTGTCCATTAATGCCTTTTTCTTCTTTTTATCTTTAAGTCGTGTGACACTCATTTTTTTGCCTTTGGCTTCATTTTCTTCATAATAAGCAACAAATCTTTTTTCTCTGATTTGATTTCAGCTATGGTTTCATTAGCCTGGCTCAGGCTTTGGCTTATTGTTGCCACTTTATCCTGTATTTTATCCGCCCGTTTTGTCTCATCATTCAGTCTTTGTTCTAATTTTTTATGTTGTGATTCCTGTTTGTGGTTTTCAGCTAAAGTGGCGGCCAGTCTTTTATCTGTTTTATCGCATTGTTCTTGTAACGCAGTTAAACGGGAGTCTTTATCTTTTAGTTCACCCGCATAGAACACATTGAGCTTTGCTATTTCATCTTTTAATGCCTGCACAGCGGTTTGATTTTCCTGTTGTGACTTTAAAATGTCCTGAGCGTATTGCTGATCTGCTGCAGCTTTCTCATGTGTTACCCGATCGCGTTGTTTTATCGCTTCTTCGGTGCGAGTTTCTTCCAGATCTAATCGTTTTGCGTACTCACTTTTGATTTCAGCAGAGGCTTTTGCTTGTTCAGCATTTATAACGGCAAGGGATTCGTTTTTACTTTTCGCTTCACTTAATTTCAGTTCCTGTGCGTGTTGTTCTGACTTTAATTCTTCAATAGCGTTGTTGGCAGTAGATAGTTGTGCCTGTAATTGTTCGATAGTGTCATCGGCTCTCTGGTTTTTCTCTTTTAACGCTGTCAGCGTATCGTCAATCTCCTGATAACGCTTTTGCACGTCTTCATCCAGCGTTTTTTCTTTTTCATCGATGGCGGCATTCATCTCATTGAACAGCTTGACGGCAGCCGCACTGATTGGATCAGGCAATGACTTAACGTTCTGCGATACCGCGTTTCTGCGTTGTTCGAGCAGGCGATTTTTGAATTTGCTAATAGTGGAGACTGAGCCTTTGCCCAGGTACTTATAAATCTTGTGAATGCCAGGCTCAGGTTGCTTCTCTGTGATTAACAATTCATAAGCCTTGAGGAATTCTTCCCATGTGAGATTACTTTTCATCTTTAACAACCACTGTTTGCATGTTGACAGGTGTCCATCGGCTACCAGGTGCCCAGTCCAGCCATTGCCCCTGATAATAACGTTCATTACGCAAATTTCGGTAATGCGGCTTTACTGTGCCTTTGGGTTTAAATTGTTTTACTTTATTGACAATTGCATTTGATGTACGTTTATCGGAGCCAGGCATTTTTATACTTTGTACAAATTTAACTGCATTCTCATGTGCGCTAATATAAACAATAAAAGCAATAACAAATTTTAATATATCAAATTGTGTTTGTTGTTCTTGTTCGTTGAGATCGTATGAGATAAATGAACCCTCACTAATGCCTGTTAACGCATGATACTCATTGATTGTTTTTGCTTCCAGAATCCATTCTAATTTCCGAAGATCAACATTTAAAACAATTCGTCCCTGACCGTTCGGGTCTGAATAACAAATAGTTAACTGAGGATCGGCTTTTTCAGTATTATTGAATTGCGCTTTTGTTCCGTAATCGTGATTAAACATCTTAACTATTTCATCTTTACGATCAGGAGTCATATAAGAAACAAAAATTCCCTGGATCTTTTGTCCTTTGAATTTTGTTTCTTTGGGTAGGGCGATAGAAAACATCTCAGTAAACGGTCTCAATGCTTTAATTTGCCCTTCAAAATTCGTATTAAGTAATTGCTTAATTAATGCGTCTGATTCGGGCAGCAAGCAAACAGGGTTTTTTAACCAGTGATTTTCAAGAAACACTACAGGTGTGGCAATATCTGAAAGTAATTTGCCATCGTTTAAAAAATCGACCCAGGTTTTCTGCCAGGGCTGTTTGGAAATATCAACGCCAAGCTGGCGGCAGCCTTTTTTTAGTTCTGCTCGAACGCTAAAAGTAACTGGATTGTATAGATAGTAATTCATGTTTTTTTATCTTCAGTTTATTTCCATATTGATTAATAAACTGTTATGTTTTACAGATAAATTCGTAATAGCCACCACGCTTTGACATATACCAACACATTAACCAAAACATGGTATTCTCTTTTAATGCGCCGATTACGCTTTCACATCCTGACCAACCACCTGTAGCTACTTTCCATATATTATCTTCAAGTTCACAGCGACCATAATTATCAAATAAAAAAGACATTTCTTTCATCAGCTCTTGATAATCACCTTTGTATTTTTTAATCTGCTCAAGGCTGTCATCCGTAGGGTATCCGTTATCGTCAAGCTCTAAACATAACGCTGATTCACTAACCAGGCCGCTTGTTACACGAGCACCTCTTTCTACATGCTTTTGCAGTATTTTTTGCGTTATGTCGTCACTCATTCCATTCCCCCTGTTAATTAATTGTTATGCACACTCTAGTTCGAGCGTTAAGGCACTAATCCCGCAATCAGTAATATGTGCAACAGTCTGTCCAACATAAAGCTGTAGGTATCCATGATCTACCAGCCACTGTATCGTTCTGATGTCGTGTGTGGTGCTGCAGGGTCTATCTGCAAACCAGTTTCTGTCTGACTTTTCGAGTCCACGAGTATTTATTTCAGCGTAGGCATCAGACAGTGCCATTAATTGTTTTTTATTCATTGGTTTTAACTACAAAAGCGGTAAAAACGCCCACTTATTCACCTTAAGCCATTATCGAGTTCTTCTATTTGCATCATTAACTCCAGGTTATAACAATTCGTTACGCTGTATGAGGCAAGTGCTTTATCTATCGTGCTATATATTTTATCTTTGCCATAACTGAACGCTCACTCAATTAAGTTGTTGCATTATTTATCTACCAGCAAGTGAATTAATAATTTTTTGTAGCTCTACAAGCTCTCGTTTCTTTCTTGTTTGCACGCCCACAAGGTTATTCATTTTATATTTATTGCTTCTAATTTCACCCCGTAGTTTTGATTGCTCTAGCTCAAGTTTTTTAACAATACTGTCATGCACGGCTTTTTTGATGTTCATTATCATTCCATATCAACGATGTTGGTGGTAGCAGTCTAACACGGCGCTGGTAATATATCAATGTATCAATATACTAATATATATTAATAATAAACGCCATGTAATTGTCATTTTATTTAGTTCGACAATAACCATTGTTGAACTTAATGTGCTATAATATAAAAATTGCCGAAAAAAATGGTCAGATGCGCCTTGGGATGCAGAACGAACAGAGTCCGGAGATTTAATTGCAAGCAATTAGAGCTTTTCTATTATGTTAAAAGAGTGGTTTAATGCTAAAGAAATAGCGGGTTTACCAGGCGTACCCAGCACCCGCCAAAATGTAAAAATAAAAGCCAAACGTGAAAACTGGCAAACGCGATCACGTAGCAAACTAGGTGGTGGGCTTGAATACCATATAAATTGCTTACCACCTAAAACACAAGTGGAACTAACAAAGGCAGCACTTGATGCTTCGCAACTAGATCAAGACGTTTTGAGTGATATATATAATAAGGAAGCACTTAGAATAATTAAAAAAATATTTTTAATTGGATTGCATTCGCAGGCACCACAACTTGAAACAAAACGAAAGTTGGAAAGAATAAAAAAAGAAATAAATACATATATTGCCGCAATAGATGATATTGCAATACAGCGTGGATAAATTCGGATTAAATAATGAACCAAAAATTTACAGAAAACTTAAAGGTTTGTGGAAATAGCAAAGATAAACTTATCGTATTAATGGCTGATATAGATACTGAAAAACGATCTATAAAATCGTATTTAAGCCGTCTGTCCAGTGAGTCAGACGGTGATTTTGGTAAAGGGCGAAAGCGTCAGGTTCGAATTCGTCAACTTAAAGATAAGCTGTCTTTCTTGACTGAAGAACGCGAAGCTGTACGAACGAAGCTGGGCGCAATAAAAATGGATCAAAAAATAATGAATAAGGCTGTTAATAGTCGTTCAGTTGATTTCGCACACGCTTTTATGGCCGCAGCCGAACGTAAGCTAGCAAAAGACCTGTTTTTGGAGCTTGAGTTAAATGCTGCTGAGATGTTGTCTGCGGTAAAGTAACATGATCGAGAAAGAAACACTCACTCCTCTGGATGGTTTGATAAATGCGTTGATAGCGCAGCAGCACCCAAAGCCAGATAAAAACCTGGCTGCACATATTCGTTACGAAAAATTAGAGACTTTTTACCGTAAAAAAGCCTATGCCGATAATACATATCGCTCCTATAAAAGCGATTTGCAGGATTTTATTCGTTGGGCAGGAATAGACTTGCCTTTTCCGACCAGCGTTACGTTAATCAAACACTATATAATGGATCGTGCTGATACCCTGGCACCGACAACGCTCAATCACCGTATTGCCGCATTGTCGTTTATACATCGTTACATGGACGTGGACGACCCAACCAAAGACTCAAAGTTACGTGATATTTTATCGGGCATACGCAAAGATCGTCTCGATGATGACTGGGAATCTGCACAAGCCCCTGCCCTAACAGTCAGGCAAATTAAGAAACTGATTAATTCGATTGACGACGATGTAAGTGGCTTACGTGATCGCACGTTAATTTTAGTGGGACTTGTCTGCGCTTTTCGACAGAGTGAATTGTCACAACTAAAAATAGAGTGGCTGGAGAAAACCGACGACCAGGGTTATGTGTACCGGGTAAAACGTTCAAAAACCGACCAGGATGCAAGCAAACGCCGTTATAAAGTCATTCCTTATGGCGAAGGTAAGATGTGCCCAGTTAAAGCAATAGACGATTTAATCCTGGCAATGGGTGTTAAAAAAGGCGCGTTATTTCGTGGTTTAAGCAAAGCGGATAATTTTTTAAAAAACGCTATGTCACATACCACGGTGAATCGCATTATAAAAAAACGTATAGAAAAGTCCGGCTTTATTGCCGAAAAAGACTCGGAAAAACGTATAGCAAAGATAAATAGCTATAGCTGTCATTCGTTACGTGCTTCTTTTATTACTATTTTACGTGCTATGGGTGTGGCAGATTCTAAAATCATGCGGCAGACGCATCATACTAATATTAATATTTTGGAAATGTATGACCGACATGATATGCAGTTTAAGCATAGTCCAGCCAGTGATCTAACCCAAGTATTGGCGAATGATTAACAGAAAATCTGCGCAGTATCTTATTTTTAAGTAAGACACTGCGTAGTTGAGTCACATGCAGTAATGGCGTGACCATTGATTTAGACGGGTCGCCGACCAGCTCCCACTACCGATTTCGAATGAAATACCATGACGAGCATACGCAACGTCTTACAACAGGCAGATCGGCTTACATCATCCACGACCGATTCATTCATCATGATACAGTTAATTAAGGAAAATGTCACTCGAGCCTCTTGCAAAACCCTAGAAAGGAGCGCATTTATTGGCATTCAAAGACCAAAATTAAAGTAACGTCTGGTTCATTACTGGTAAAATAAGTTGCGAACAATCCACCAAGATCATCAGCACGAGCCAAGATACAATGAACCAGACGTTGAACAGATTATCCCATACCTGGCAACACATACAAAGCTTTCTGTTTCCCATGATGAGGGAAGAGTTCGGCGAACTGACCCAAAAGCAGAAGTTACTGGTGAATGTACTTGAATTCGCCAACCTGGAAGCACATCTGCCCTACAATAGAGGATGCCCAGGACGACCTTTAGAGGATCGTGCTGCCATTGCCCGTGCCTTTGTCACCAAGATGGTCTACGACCTATCAACCACCCGTATGCTACTGGATCGCTTACAGGGTGATATTGCGATTCGCCGTATCTGTGGCTGGGAACGTCAAGCAGAGGTGCCAAGTGAAGCCACCTTCTCCCGCGCCTTTGCCGAGTTTGCACAAAGTCGCTTACCGGAACGGGTGCATCAAGCAATCATTGAACAGCACCTTGGCGATCAGATCGTTGGGCACATCTCCAGAGACTCCACAGCAATTACTGCCCGGGAAAAACCAGAAAAGAAAACAGCCCCTAAGGAGAACAAGCCAAAGAAACGGGGACGGCCGAAGAAAGGAGAAGAGCAGCCCAAAGAACCCACCCGGTTGGAGCGGCAAGCGGCAAACCAACCCCTTGTGGAAATGATTGCCGAGTTACCAACAGCCTGTAATGTTGGCACCAAGCGCAACAGCAAGGGCTATAAGACGAGCTGGACAGGATACAAACTTCACATTGATGCAGCCGATGGCGGTATTCCAGTCAGTTGTCTGCTCACATCTGCCTCCCTGCACGATAGCCAGGTCTCTATCCCATTGGCCGAAATTACTCATAAGCGAGTCAGCAGCCTCTATGATCTGATGGATGCCGCCTACGATGCCCCGCAGATCAAGGAACACAGCCGTGCTTTGGGACATGTGCCGATTATTGATATTAACCCGCGCAGCAAGGCAAAAAAGGAAGAGTTGGAAGCAGAGGCAAAACGCCGCAAGGCAGCAAACTATAGCCTTGCCGAAGATCAGCGCTATAACGAACGCGGTACGGTTGAACGGGTAAATGGGCGAGCTAAAGATGAATTTGGTGCACGCAGTGTTCGTGTAAAGGGACATGCCAAGGTAATGGCGCATCTGATGTTTGGGATCGTGGCGTTGACAGTGGATCAGCTGATGAAGTTTCTCGAATGACGGAAACGCACCATCAAATTCAGTACGCAAAACATAAAAAACCTGTTTTGTGGAATCCTGTGCTCAATAATTGCTATTTTTGTCTTTTTACGAAGGAAATAATGATGCCTTAGCAAAAAACACACAAAAATGATAATCATTCGCATTTAGTGGGCGTGAACTGGGAATATGAGCTTTATTCGTCAGGAGTTTTGCAAGAGGCTCACTCTAAAATTATTTTCTCTTTCTCCAGACCCATGGCGGGATAGCAGAGCCGCTCATCCACAAACCCGCTCCGCTCAACCTGGCTTTATTATGTAATTGCTCTAACTCCTTATCATTACGAGCGTATCGCTTATACCACCAAGCGGCACCCTTCTCCACCATCATTGCATTAACTGATTGAGTCATTCTCTGGTCAAGATAAAGCGTTGCAATAACGCGACCGTATCGGTCTTTTTTGTTTGATTGATAGTAGATTATTTTATTGTCAATTATCGATTTTAAAACTGCTTTACTTTCCAGCCCGTACTCCTGGTTCATCTCAGGTGCATCGATACCCGCTAATCTTATTTTTATTTTAGCCCCATCAACACTGATTCGAACAGTATCTCCATCGTGTACATACTGTACTTTGCCAGTGTCGGCAAATACCGGGATAGTAAACCAAAGCAGTAATAAACCAGCTGTTATTTTGATGCTCATCATCCAGGACTACCATAAGTTTGACGATATATATGATGCTCCTCGCAATCAGCAACAAGTCCCATACTGTCTAGCATTTGACGTTCCCATGCACCGGGTCGTCTACTTCCATCGGCAACAGATGACAAGATATATCTGATTAACTGCTCAACGCTCTCAAATTCACTGGTAGCGCCATGCTGCTTATGCAGCTCTATCATATATTCGAACTCTTTTAAAACATCTGCGTTAATTTTTATCTTCATATTTTTTCTCTATAATTTCTAATTTCCTGTAATTAAATCGCCGGACTCTGTTCGATCTGCATCCCAGTATTTTAACCAATTTATAATCGACAAATCCCACCCACTTTTATAATTACATCCCCAGTCTTGCCCGTATGGATCTGTACCCCAAATCATTTCAAGGTCATTCTCTAACCAGACGACACAACCGTTATTAAATTCAACTTTCACGCCCCAGTTATCTCTCAGCCACTGTGGCAAGCTGTTATAGTCAGAAGCAGTAAATTCCATATCTTTTACCATAGTCTATATCACACAAGTAGTTGTACCAATAATAACAAGAGCTTCCTCGGTTTCAATTTTATCAACCTCTATTAATCGGCAGGCTGTAGATGGACTAGCGAGGCATTTGAACAGAAACTTACGGTTTCGCACCGCTGAGTTTGTCGTAACCGCAAATTCTTGTGCAAAAATCATCGGCCTGCGTCTATGACCGTGGGTTAAGCTCTAGCCGATACTGCTTTAGATCCAGATAATCCCAATTATTCCGGCAGACCCATTCCATGACATGACCAGGAGGATCAGGGTTCTTTGCAAAGGCATTGTATGATTTTTCATATTGTTCAGGGCTGCAACTTGCGTTTTTAAACTGATCCCGGTTGGTCTTTAACCCTGCAAGATCTGAGCATTCCAATTGTGAACGAAATGCCGTAACAGTCTGATCTGGATTTATAGCAAAAAAGAAATAGTCCTCGGTTTCGATCATGGTAGATAACACTGATTGCACGATTGGATTCCCAGGAGAAACCAAACCATGATAGGTTGCGTGACCATAAAATTCAAAAACAAATTGAAGCACAGGATTGCCTTCAAAGCCCAATACCGAATGCCCAAACCGAAATCCTTTTTGGGTTGAACTCAATGGAATTGGCTCATCTGGTCTTAACGCCATGCAGCCACTTATCTCACCTCTTTCTTCAACATAACCAAGCGCAAAACAGGGTGAATTTGCCGCCATTAAATCACGAACCAAAAGCTCATTGAGCGTTAACTTAGGTAAAAAAGTATGAACATCGCCCATGATTATTATCCTTCTTTGATGTTGTTTGAGTTATTTGTTTCACCATCACCCGTCTTTTTCGCAATGTGCCGCCAATACTCTTCTTTGGTGAGGTTTCCCCATCCCCATTGCGCCCACTTGATAAGCGCAAAAGCTAACCAGATCGACCATATCAACATTATGATTCGATAAACAAAGATGGGTGCAGAGATAACGACTGCATCTGGTGGTATATGAGAGATACGATCACTAAACCAGTTCAGTTGATAGGAGTAAGAACCATTGCCTACGATTTGCATATCCGGCGAACCCAGAAGCCCTTGTTTAATCGCACTGATTAATGTGCTAACTGCCACAAACATTAAACCAACAAGCACTATCTGAATGGTATTGAATTTTCTTCTGCTTGTGTTTTCTGTCACCAGGGAGCCGCGTGCTTTGAGTGCAAAGATGCAGATGGCAATTATAATTACCGCCCAGGGGGTTGAGATACTTAATCCCATGGCGAGCAATAACCATTGAACTGAGTTTAGTGGTGTTCCTTTTATTCTACCCAGAGCAACGGCAAGCAATAACATAACGCCAAATACAGACCAGAATAAGACTGCCGGCCCCATAAGCGGTCCAGCGGTAAACAGCACCCAGCGACTACCAGGTTTTATTGTTAGCGAATGGTTAACGCTGTTTGCGCCTAAATCAATTTCTGATGAATGATACGATGTTGTTATTCCTCTGGATTCGCGCCATTGGATTTTTACATGCATTTCACCGGGCGACAAAGGTAATGATATGCCATCTTTTGTTTTTCTGACTGGAACGGGCTGTTTATTAATAGAGACTGATAGTAGTTCGGCATTGTCTGGAATTTTGACCACATGCTGACCTCCCTGGCTACTGCGTAAGTTAAATTCTAAACTCGCAGTGGTGATCTTCTCACCTGGCGTAAGTGTCAAGGTACTACTGTCGATAGTGATTGTGTCGCCTTTAATGCCAGCAGGACGACTGACAGTGATGCTTACTTTTTCACCTGGCCATGGTCGCCACTCAGGTTGCCACTGATTGCTTTTATTTTGATGATAAATAGCATGAATGCCATCATAGGAGACACGCCATATTGGGCTGGCGTTTAACACCCATCGCTCAATGAATCCACCGCGTTCGCTAGATTGCAGATTTATCTCAGTTGCAATAGATATTTTTGATGTCCATTGCACAAGCTGTCTTGCGATATTTAAGGTAATGACGGCATGACCATCAACTACCTTAATGTTATCAGTAACAACCGATTCACCTTCGAGTAAGGGAATATTCATGATGACAGGATAGGCAGTACCTGTTATGCCTTTTACTTTGGTATTAACAAACCATTCAAGACCTAAATCAATGAATCTATCTACTTTCGCGTAAACGGGTATTTCTTTTTGCTCAATTTTATCTGATGTGCCGTGCTGGTTCGTTTTATCAATACGCAGGAAAGACAATGCGTTTATTTTATGTGTTTGCGCGTCCGCTCCCTGCGTTGTCCAGCCATCTATATTTAGCTCAATATGACGGGGCTTTAAAGGGAAGCTAAATTTTAGTTGGTTTATGGATTCAACTTGGCCGCTCATTGTTACTGTGTGCGTGCCTTTATTAAGCAGTATCCATAAGATGGAATCCATGCCGTATAACTTCGCTGAGTGCCTGCCATCGACACTAATTATGGAAGGCGACCATTGCTTGATTGGTACAGGAAGGGGTATCAATGTGTCTTCCTGAGCATGTATAAGTAGATTTAGATTAAGATTTTTTTCTGATAAGGCAATAGTCATTTTTTCAATATCAGCACACCTAGGCAGACAATCGGGGGCTTTCATTAGCTCTTGTTGTAACTCAGCTAACAATTCTTTCGGTGGATAACCTGATGCTTCTGCCATATTTGGCGAAGGATTAAACAAGCTGCCAGTAACAAACAAAGCAAAAACAGTTTTAGCGGCCGCACCAACAGGTAGTTTTGGTATCTTAAATGACGACACATCAAATAAACGCCATGCCAGTAATAACAGCAATGCAATACGCAATAAGTTAAGTAATGCGCCACTGGTAGGCGATAATAACGTCATTGAGATGGTTTGATCGTGACCAACAGGCCCATCCCAGTTAATATGATATTGATGCAAAGTCCATGCAGGTAATCCAGGGCCGGTCTGAATCATTGCGTCAGGGTCAATGCTGGTCATACCACTTAATTTTGATTTTGACATCACCGCTTCACTATAACTACCTAACATCACTGCATCTTGAGCTGTTCTAGCCATTTTCTCGGCGGTGAGAGATGCCGGGCTTGTAACAATAAAATCGCTCTTCTCATGCGTGTAGTTGTATGACATCGCATTAAGGTTGTTAAATTCTAATTGAGGGTATATTGCCGTTCGCGCCTGATCAACAATAAAGGGCAACGAGAGAAGAGCAATAACAATCATGGCAATCAGGCGGTAGCCAGTAATGACTTTATGTAAACGCCCCCCGTGCAATGAACGCAGGATAGCACTGGCAATAAGCAGGTTTATCCAGATGTAAGTAGGTGCACCGGCTTCATGCCACAGGCTAACGAGAGTGACTAAACCCAAAACTCCCCATAATAAGCCCCACAGCTTATAAATAGCGATAACGGTAACCAACAGCATAAACAGATCCAGTAGTGACCATTGACTAATCCATGTACCGTGTGCGTTGGCACCGCTTAATGACAATAATTCCCAGCCGGCGGGTAGATACAATGTTGCTGATGATGAATTAAAATCCATATCCCAGCCACTTGCTGAAATAGTACCGTTGTCTGATTTAATTCGACTGTCAGCAGACAGATCAAGTCTTCCATGGCGAACTTCTACACCGGTTTTATTGCTGGCATCTCTGGTGATGAACTGTGGTCTAGCATTAAGAGTAACCTGACCTAATGCCACATCAGAAGCAACATTAAGCCTCCATTGTTTCGACACTGTGCCAGTAATTTTGTCGTTAACGGTAAAGCCCTCACCGTCAAAATCCAGCCAGATTCTTTTCTTCAGGGTTAACTGGTCAGGCTCCGGGTCAGGATTGCCACGTTTAATGACATTAAATGAAAGGCTCTCACCTGATGTCATCGCATAAGCAGGAAATGAGCGCCAGTGGTTGGGTAGCTGTGTTTGACCAGGATCGATACTGTTTTTATCTATGACCTTGATTAGACGTAAATGCGATTGGTGATTTAAAACCCAAACCTCATTGGCTGGCCAGGGTTTAGCAAATACAGGCAATGCTACTGATTCTACTTCTTCTGATTCAAAACCAGTCACATCAATCGTCCATTGCCCTGGTCTGATCTGTATCTTTAAGCGACCATTAACATCAAGTTGGGATGGCAGCCGGCTACTGATAGAACTCGGTGAAAAACCTTCAAGTAATGCGCCATCGAGGATAATTTCACGTTGTTGACCAGAGACGTTTAATTTAATACGGGTAATAACGCTTAGCGGTATGGCATCAGTTATTTGCCTAAATACAGCGACATCAAGGCGGTTGTTTTCATCTGCCGTCTTCACAGTGGACTTTAGCCACAATTTTCCTGCTCTAAAATAAGGTAAGGCGACGGACTTATTATTGATAGTTAAATCAATAATGCCGGTCTCACCAGGTATTGATAATGATTTGGGGTGATGATGCCAGTTAAATGCACCGCTAATACTATAATTACCTATGTCTAACTGTATGACAGGTTTGCCTTTGCGCTCTAGTACAGTAATTAATTCTTTATTTACACGAACATTGCTCGGCCAGTTCTCTTTGTCGCCTGGTAATGTTATCCAGGATTTAGCGTATATTTCCCATGTTTGTTGAAAATCACCCGACTTCTCATTTATGTTTAATGTGAGCTTGCCAGGGTAAGCGCAATAGCGACTATTACGGTTAAACATAATCGGACATAAGGTGTCCGGATGATCCTTTAAAACCCATGGAATCCATTGCTCTAATGACTCAGGTATATTTTCTGTGGTCGTTGCATGAACCCCAAAAGGCGCGGAGACAAGGATAAAACTAAGGCAATAAAAACAGAAAGATTTAAGCTGAGAGGCGTAATTCATATTTTATAAACTCTTAATTTATTGGAATTTTTAGTGGACGATAGCAAACACATTGATCAGCTTTTTGATTATGAATTCCTTACGTCCAGGATGATTGATCTTTTGGCAAAAGATGATGGTCGTCAATTAACTTGACTTGATGAGGTAAGTTTTCACTCCATTTCCATAAAACTAAATTAGCTGCGCCAGCTGGTGCGTTGCGTGCAAATGATGGCGTGATGAGTCCGGCGCATTTGTTTTTAATCAAGCACGTTGCAAGTTCCCATGTCGGCGGCAACAACTTGTTTGCTACCATAAATTCCCATCCAGAGGCGAGATCTGATGCTGTCATGTCTAATTTGTTAAGCTCACCTGAAGTTCTTAAATCAATAATATCATCACAGTTAACATCGTAAGCGCAGAGTGTTACTGGTTGCTGGCGAT
>JAFLJY010000151.1 GCA_022712755.1 Gammaproteobacteria bacterium | reverse complement strand
CTTAACCGACAACCTGCCAGAAAACCGCGCCTTGATTGGTATTCAGCCGGACATAATGGACTGGGGAATGCAGCCAACGATACCCGTTCAAAACGCGTTGGAGAAAGCAGTTAATGAAGCAGAAAAATTAATAAAACAATGGCAGGGAATTTATCCCGATCAAAAAATTTCTGCGGCGTAATACTAACGTAATAAGACAATTGCAAGCTTATCTAACAGGGGAGTATAAACAGTGAAACGAACAATACTAATCCCGATTGATGGCTCTGAATCTATAGAAGAGACTGCACTTTATGCGCAGTCAATGTGTCCTCAGTCAGAGACTCGAATCGTTCTTTTGCATGTAACACCTGTTGTTAATGCAGCGAATGCGTCAATTGATAACACGCCAAATGTAAAAGCCATTTACGATGTACTGACAAGGGAAAACTGGGTAGTTGAAACTGAAATACGCATGGGCGACCCGGTTTTTGAAATTTTAAAAATGGCAATATTGTTGCCTGCCACTATGATACTTATGTCTACACACGGTCGTTCAGGCATGGAACGTATACGCCATGGCAGTGTCACCGAGCAGGTATTAAAGCAATCACCCTGCCCGGTTTTTATTTTGCACAGCACACGACCTGAACCGGCAGACTATCGTACCGAAAATTTATTCAAACGCATATTGGTTCCGCTTGATGGTACAGATGCATCTTCTGCAATACTTGAATGTGTTGAACGCTTTGCAAAAATGCATGCTGCCGAAGTGGTGCTGTTTCATGATGAAATAGAATCAGCTGAATTCGATGAAAAAAAAGCAGCCATCAAAGCAAAACTACAGGATCAAAGCGTCGCACTTGCAAACAGCGGTTTGAAAGTCTCACTCGACATGACCACTTTTAAAAGACCTATTCGTGAAATCCTCAACAAGATTGACGAAATGGACATCGACCTGGTTTCCATGGCAACCCATGGTAATGATGGCGAGATGCGCGCACTGGACGAGTCTGTTACTGCAGAAATTGTCCGCCATTCCAATTGCCCGTTATTAGTATGGTCTGCTGAACCACAGTGCCCAACAATTAGTGAGTAGATAATTATGCCTGAATCGGAAACAGGAGCAATCAAGTTCAATATCCAGATTGGTGACGAGTTAACCCAGAATGTTAAACCACTGTTGCACGAGGTAAAACATGGCCTGGAAAAACTGATAGAAACAGGCAAAATCACCGTTATTGACTTGCGCAGTATCCCGCTTGCGCCCAACGAGGAAGACAAAATCTTAAATATTCTGGGTCAGGGCGAGGTTGTGGCGAAACTTGATGCCCTGGGTTTAAGTGAAGTTGTTGAAACCAAATATACCGGCGTCTGGCTGGTTACCCACTATAACGATGAAGACCACATCATCAGCCGTTTTATTGAAGTAACAACCATGCCGGAGATTCTGTGTTCACAAACTGAGGACATTATGGCTGCTTATAGCCGCCTTACTCTGGATCTGGAAGACAGTCTGAAAACCAATGAGTCGGTGGTGGAGAAATCAGCATGACAAATAATGACAATAAAGATAAAACACTGGCTCAGATTTTGCGCAGTCGAGGTATTTCACGCCGCGGCTTTCTAAAGTTCTGCGCTGCCACCGCCTCGATGATGGCAATGTCACCAGCAATGATTCCAAAAATCGCTCACGCATTAGAAAACGCCAGAAGACCTTCTGTTATCTGGTTATCTTTTCAGGAATGTACCGGCTGTACCGAGTCACTTACCCGTGCACATACGGCAACAGTTGAAAGCCTGATTTTTGATGCCATCTCGCTGGACTATCACCATACACTCCAGGCCGCTTCCGGACATGCTGCGGAAGAAGCTCGCGAAACAGCGATGAAAGAAAATTATGGCGAATATTTGCTGGTGGTCGACGGCTCGATTCCAATGGGCAACCCCGGTTACTCCACCATTGCCGGCATCAGTAACTACGACATGTTGATGGAAACCGCCAAAGGTGCGGCCGCTATTATTGCGGTAGGCACCTGTGCAACATACGGTGGCATTCCACAGGCCAAACCCAATCCAACCGGAGCGGTTTCTGTCAGGGATTTAATCAAAGACAAACCCATTATTAATGTGCCTGGCTGCCCACCCATTCCTGTGGTTATCACCGGTGTGCTGACCCATTTTCTGACCTTCGGCACTATTCCTGAACTTGATCATCTTGGTCGTCCAAAAGTGTTTTATGGACAAAGCATTCATGACCGCTGTTACCGCCGACCTTTTTACGACAAAGGCCTGTTTGCCGAAACCTTTGACGACGAAGGTGCAAAAAAAGGCTGGTGTTTATACAAACTTGGTTGCAAAGGGCCAACCACCTACAACGCCTGCGCCACAACCAAATGGAATGACGGCACCAGTTGGCCCATTGAAGCCGGCCACCCCTGCCTGGGTTGTTCCGAGCCTGACTTCTGGGACGGCGGCGGTTTTTACAAAGCACTGTCAATGCCGACTGAAAACATTACGCAAACGGTTATTTATACAGCGGCTGGAGCCGTGGCTGCCGGTCTTATGTTAGGCGCGAGAAACCTCAGTAAAAAGGAGCAGGCTAAGGCTGCACACAGTAACACCACTATTGATGACCTGAAAAAATAGAACTGTAAAAATAAAACAGTGAAAGCGAGGAAAAGATAATGAGTGAAATAGAATTCCTAAACTGGGTGCGTGGCCCGGGTTTTCAAATTGCAACAATCATCTTTGTTGCTGGTGTGATTATACGTTTTGCAGAAATCATACTGCTGGATCGTAAAACAAATTTAGCGGAAGCCAAAGGTTCAGAAATGCTCAGCGGACTTCGCACCATTGTTACAAGATCGCTTCCCGATAAAAGCACCTTGCAACGTTCCATGTTTACCGTGGTTGCCGGTTACTTTTTTCATATCGGTTTGTTCATCACCATCTTTTTATTTGCACCGCATATTCTGATGTTTAAAGATATTTTCGGTTTCAGCTGGCCGGCTTTACCGACACAGATAGTTGATGCAGTGGCAGTAGTGACCATCATCGCCC
>JAFLJY010000150.1 GCA_022712755.1 Gammaproteobacteria bacterium | reverse complement strand
TGAATAGATAATAGTGAATAGTTAACAGTAACTGATTTTTTATACCACACACTATTAACAAAAAGAACTATTCACTGCGCTCAAGACAGGCCATGGGGTGTGATTACTCCTGTGGCCTGTCCGATTAAAAGCAGAATAAAAATACCCAAAGATAAACCAATACGCCAGGTTAAAGCCTTTAGCATCTTGTCTGATTTATCACCTCTTGCCATGGCAACTAATGCAGAACCAAGGCTGATAATAACAACCAGCAATAAACTGAGAATAACAATTTTGAATATCATGTACTTTCCTGATTTGTTTTTGTTGCAAAGTGTTTTTCGTTAGAGTCTATGAATATTATTAAAGACGTAAGACAGTATCGTTTAGTTTCAGTACGTATTTTTTCTTATCATTTTAACCCAGGTGTATTCAGTAGTCTTATAACCGCTAGTTTTTTATATATAATGATGTCGCTGGGACTTTGGCAGTTGGATCGCGCTGAATTCAAAGATACTTTACAACAAAATATTACTGAGCGTAAAAATTTATCACCAGTTAGCCTTAATGAATTACCACAATCAAAACAAAAACGACGTTATCGTCCAGTAAATTTTATTGCTGAGTATGACCACGAACACAGTCTTTTACTAGATAATAAAACGTTTAACGGGCGTGTTGGTTATCATGTTTTTACGCCGGTAACAATTAACCAGACTAAAACGATTTTGGTCAATAGAGGATTTATTTCTCAGGGTAAAACACGTCAGCATTTACCTGAAATAAAAACACCAATTGGTAAAATAGAGATTTCCGGATTGCTGGATTTGACACCATCACATGCATTGGTTTTAGCTGACAACGTACAGGAAACAGCACAATGGCCAGTGGTATTACAGTACATTGATTTAAGCGAGATAAATCAGTTATTGGGTGTTGAGCTATATGATATGGTGTTATGGCTTAACCAAAATGAAAGCGGGAGTTTTGAATATGACCTTCACGCACTAAATTTAAACTCCGCAAAAAATAAGGGTTATGCTTTTCAGTGGTTTGCTATGTCGCTGGCATTATTTGTTATTTATATTGTGGTAAATACAAAACAGAAATTATAACGACTCACCCTTAGTATGTAAGCCATAGGTATTATCAGGCATCTGCAACATGGAAGTTGCAGTTGAGCGTACATGGACGTATTCACAGCGACCTGATAATACCTATGGCTTACATACTAAGGGTGAGTCGTTACCAAAAATTTTAGTAATCATCAAAAACTGGCATCCTGAGAATAAAGCATACAACTGTAACTTAAACATATAAGTGAATATAAGATGAGTGAGCTAGAAACAAAACCAGCTAACAATACAATAGCCGGAAAAAAGAGAAACCCCTACACCGTCTGGTTTGTTATTCTGGCTTTTATAGCGCCAGTCGCTTTAGCATACGTTATCTTCTTTTTTGTGGATGTTAAATCATTTGTTAATCATGGTGAGATTTTAAATCCTATTGTGCATATAAGCAGTTTTGAATTAAAGAATGACAACGGTGAAATTATCCCAGAAAAAGAGCTGACATATAAATGGCGATTAATTTCTTTTGTTGCTAAAGATTGTAATCAGCAGTGTGAAAAACGCCTGTTTGATACCCGACAAATTCACACATCTCTAGCTAAGAGGCAGCACCGCCTGCTCCGTATGTTTGTCCACCTTGAGCCAGCAGGTGATGCTTTATCGCAATTAATTTCTGAAACTCACCCTGATGTTATACAGGTTAACGGTAATGCGAATATTATTGTTAAAGCACTGGGTAATAACATTCGTGACGATGCAGGTATTAGTAATAACGAAACCTATGTTATGGACCCAAGAGGTAACGTGATGATGCGTTTCACGCAGGATCAGCCAAGTAAAGAATTTTTACACGATTTGAAAAAATTACTAAAGGCTTCTCAAATTGGATGATTTATCGACACAAAGTCGCAGTTTGAGTTACAAACTAAGTTTAATCGCCATTGTTCTAGCTTTTACCGTGGTATTACTTGGTGCTTACACAAGATTAGTGGATGCGGGTTTGGGTTGCCCTGACTGGCCGGGTTGTTATGGTTTTTTAACCGTGCCGAATGAACCACATGAAATTCATCATGCGAATGAAGCTTTTCCACATGCACCGCTAGAAGCGCATAAAGCCTGGCCTGAAATGATACATCGATATTTTGCAGGCAGTTTGGGATTATTGGTCGCAGCTTTAGCATTAACCGGTTTTATTAATCGTAAAAAAAATGAACAGCCACTACTATTATCTTATGCGCTGCTTGGCATCATCATCTTTCAGTCTGCTTTAGGTATGTGGACGGTTACTATGGGCTTGTTACCCATAATCGTTATGGGGCATTTGTTAGGTGGTTTTATTACGCTGACATTATTACTAGTTCTGTTTTTAAATATTCGCCATCAAAACCCGGTCGCCTGGGCGAACCCGATTCGTTCTCTGGCATTAATTGGTGTTGCTATAGTCTTTTTTCAAATTGCACTAGGTGGTTGGACCAGTGCTAATTATGCTGCCATTATTTGTCCTGACTTCCCTGCCTGTCAGGGCAAGTTGATTCCGCCACTGGATTTTTCTGCAGCGTTTACGGTTAGTACCGAAGGTGTCAACAATTATCTTGGTGGTCATCTGGGTAACGATGCTCGTGTCACTATTCACTGGATGCATCGTTTAGGTGCATTAATAACGACGGCTTACCTGTTATTTTTAATCTTCAAAATGTTTGTAGTTGGCTGGGGAAAATTTGCACTGTGGTTATCACTGGTTTTAATTACTCAGTTATCTCTTGGCATTTCCAATGTTTTGTTTTCTTTACCTTTGTCTGTTGCAGTGGCACATAATGGTGTTGCTGTTTTATTACTAATGAGTCTGGCGACATTGGCGCATTATTCAGGTTTAAAAAATAAATTATGAACACTCAAACAATAGAAAATACAAAAGAAAACACTACATGGCGTGATTATTTTGCTTTATGTAAACCCAAAGTAGTAGCACTATTACTACTTACTTCGGTTGTGGGTGTGGTTTTAGCAAGCCAGCCCGGTGAAATATCGCTGTTTATTTTAATCCTGTCTAGCCTTGGTATTGGCCTGGGCGCTGCTGCCGGTGCTGCCATTAACCAAATCGTAGAAAGAGAAATTGATGCGCGAATGGCAAGAACAGAAAACCGACCTTTACCTCAGGGGCGTGTAAGCCAGCAAAATGCTTTCGTCTTTGCCATGCTCATGGCGACGGTTTCTGTTTTTGTTTTAACTGCGTGGATAAATACCTTAACGGCTGTTTTAACTTTTGCCAGTATGATTGGTTATGCTGTTATTTATACCATGTATCTTAAAAAAGCCACACCGCAGAATATTGTTATTGGCGGCCTTGCAGGTGCGACACCACCTTTACTGGGCTGGACCTCAGTAACAGGATCAGTCGATCCGCATGGTTTATTGCTGGTGTTAATAATATACACCTGGACACCCCCCCATTTCTGGGCACTGGCGATACATCGCCGCGATGACTATGCCAAAGTTAATCTACCTATGTTGCCAGTAACGCATGGCATTGAATTTACCAAATATTCAATTCTGGGTTACACCATTTTAATGTTTATCGCTACCTTGCTGCCCTACCTTGCTTATATGCGTGGTGAACTGTATTTGATTTGCGCAGTGTTACTGGGCTTTTACTTCTTTTATAAAGTTTTTATGTTGATGTTTAGCGAAAAAAAGAACGCGGCTATTTCCACTTTTGTGTATTCAATTAACTATTTAATGCTGTTGTTTATTGCGATGGTGGCAGACCATTATTTTGCACCTTTTGTTTACCCGTACTTTCATTAACTGATATGTCAATAAACATAACGATAAAGACAGGCTTGATCGTTATAGCAGCTGTTGCAGCAATGTCTGCCGGTTTCTGGTTGTCTTTGTTATATCAAAATAGTAACGATAAAATTTATCAGGATACGTTAGAAAATACGGATGAAAAACAACTGGCTGAAGCCAGAAAAAACTTCTCACCTATTCAGGGTGTGATTCTCTCCCCTGCCCGTAAAGTTGCCATTCCTGCATTAGTTAAGGATGATGGCAGCACATTTACGCTTGATGACATAACGGGGCAATGGAGTTTATTGTTTTTTGGTTATATGCACTGCCCGGATGTTTGCCCGGTGACAATGGGTGTGACTGCGCAGGCAAAAAAAATAGCCACAGAAAACAATCAACACTTTCCCCATGTAATTTTTATTTCTGTTGATCCGGAACGCGATAAGGTAGAAATGTTAGCCGATTATGTCCAGTATTTTGATAAAGATTTTATTGCTGTAACCGGTGAGGCCAATTTAATAAAAGCACTGGCACTTCAGATGAGTGTGGTTTACATGAAAATGCCGGTTGAAAAAGGCAGCAGCAATTACCTCGTAGACCACAGTTCCGCACTTTTATTGCTCAACCCGGAAGGCAAGCTCGTTGCTTTCTTTAACCCGCCGCATGATGCAAAAACTATTCTTACAGATTTTCAGACAGTGGTAAATAGAAGTTATCAGTAGTAAGTTATTAGTTAAGTTCAATAACTTATAACATAAAACTTGAAGCATTCAACTTATACTAAGGTGCATCATCTACCAGCACTTCCTTGGTCACAACCAGGAAATCCTGCTTGTGAATTTTCATCATCATCAAGGTGCTACTTGCAACATAAATAGAAGAGTAAGTACCAATAATAACCCCTATTATTAGTGCCAGAGCAAAACCGTGAATTATCTCACCACCAAATATTAACAGCGTAAATAGTACAAGCAAAGTAGTTAACGAGGTGACTAATGTGCGTGCTATGGTCTGATTTATTGAAAGATTTAAGATGCCTTCAGGCGATGTCTTGCGGACATTTCGGAAGGTTTCTCGAATACGGTCGAGAACCACAACGGTATCGTTTAGTGAATAACCTATCACGGCTAAAATGGCTGCCAGAACAGTCAGGTCAAATTCTATTTTTAATAATGCAAAAATACCAACAGTAATAATAACGTCATGGATTAATGCCAGAATAGCACCAATAGCGGATTTTAATTGAAAACGCAGGCTAATATAAATAAGTATGCCGCCGAATGCGACCAATAAGGCAATACCGCCCTTGTCACGTAGTTCATCACCTATTTGTGGCCCCACAAACTCAATACGGCGCATATTGACTTCCTGTTCAGAGGTTGTTTTTAGAACCGTTAAAACATTATCGCCAATTTCTGCTTTGCTTCTGTCTGTGCTAGAGGCATCAGCGCGAGGTGCAATGCGTACAATAATGTCTCTTGATGAACCAAAGTGCTGCACTTGTGCATCTGTAAAATCTGCCTCAGCTAAAGCCTCTCTTACTTTATCAAGTTTTACATCTTCCTGGTAACCGGCCTCAATTAAAAAACCGCCGGTAAAGTCGATGCCGAGATTTAAGCCGTTTACCGCTATGCTTCCTATAGAAGCAAGCATTAACAGTAATGAAAAGATCATTGCTGCCTTTCTTTTGCCCATAAAATCAATCAAAGCTTTAGCGTTTGTTTGCGCTGGTGACATAGTGTGTGACATATTACTTACCTGATACTTAAAATATTTGGTAACTACTCAGCTCACCCCTGGAATCTGCCATTTCTGCGTTAAAAAATGGTCATTTACACCTGTAAACTCACATTTTTCACCTTGAACTGACGGATTCCAGGGGTAACCTGAGCAGTTACGATTCATTTGACTACTAGCTGAGTAGTTACATTGTATTTTTGTTGATGGTTTATATAGACAATTTTTTAATTTCGCGATTACCGTATAACATGTTAACTATCGCACGTGTACCAACAATAGCGGTAAACATCGAGGTTAAAATACCGATGCTTAAGGTGATGGCGAAACCTTTTACCGGCCCCGTACCCAGGGTAAACAATACAATGGCGACAAGTAAGGTGGTGACATTGGCATCCATAATCGTGCTAAACGCTTTTTCGTAACCCGAATGAATGCTGGCCTGCGGTGAATTTCCATTTTTAATTTCTTCTCTTATACGCTCGAAAATGAGTACGTTGGCATCGACCGCCATACCGACAGTTAAGACAATGCCGGCAATGCCAGGCAGCGTTAATGTTGCCTGTAATAAAGAAAGCACGGCTATGATGACGACCAGGTTAAAAGTTAATGCAAGATTAGCAATGATGCCAAAACCTTTATAATAAAACGCCATAAATATCAGCACCAGACAGAAACCAATAACAACTGACATGAAACCCTTTTCAATGTTGTCTTTACCCAGGCTTGGGCCAACGGTGCGTTCTTCGATGATTTCAACTGGCGCACGTAAGGAGCCAGCGCGAAGCAATAATGCCAGGTCACGAGCTTCCTGCGATTCCAGTCCGGTGATCTGAAAACGTGCGCTAAATTGCCCCTGGATGGTTGCAACATTGATCACTTCTTTTGTTGTGGTGCGATGTTTTGTTATGGTGTCGCCCACTTTTTTGGTTTCAATTTTGTTTTCGATAAACACCACGCCCATCGGGTTGCCGATGTTTTCACGCGTGGTGTCGTTCATCTTGTCAGCACCCTTACTGTTTAAACGAACGGTAACGGCAGGTGTACCCTTTTCAGTGTCATAGGTGGAAGCAGCATCTACTATCTGATCACCGGTAACGATAACGCGGCGACTCAATAATACCGGGCTACCATCACGTTCGTGGTAAAGAATGGCGTTGAGTGGTGTGCGCCCTGTTCTTTCTGCTTCAAGCCAGTCTGCACGTGTGCCTTCAGCCATCCTGAACTCTAGCGTTGCAGTTGCGCCAAGAATTTTTTTCGCACCGGCAGTGTCCTGTATGCCCGGTAGTTGTACAACAATGCGTGAGTCGCCCTGTTGTTGTATTACCGGTTCGGCAACACCCAGCTCGTTAACACGATTACGCAGGGTAATAATATTTTGTTGCAGAGCAGATTTTTTTTCAGCCCTTGCCGCGACCTCAGTCAGTTTTGCTTTAATGGTTAAGGTATCTTCATTTTCAGTAAATTTCAGATCACGAAACTGTCTGGGTAATACCTCAGCGGCTTGTTGAAGGTGTGCTAGTTCACGGAAGTTAATGTGCAAACCTGCATCATCACGACGCACGCCACGGTAGCGAATTTTTTCATCCCGCAAATAACTGCGAATGTCCGACAACATGCTTTCTTCCAGACGTTTAATGGCGGCCACCATATCTACTTCCATAAGAAAATGTACGCCACCGCGTAAATCCAGACCCAGATACATGGGGCCTGCATTTAACGCACGTAACCAGTCAGGTGTTGCCGGTGCCAGGTTAAGTGCAATTAAATATTGTTTACCCAGCGCATGTTTTAATGCCTCGGCAGCAATCAACTGTGTTTCTGTATCATTAAAACGAACCAGGATACGACCCTGTCCAGCCTCGGTAGAGATGATGCTGATCTGTTTTTCACTGAGTGCCTGTTCAACTGCCAGTTTATCTTCTTCAACTAACGCTTTTGTACGATGGCTAATTTGAACCGCAGGATCTTCACCGTATAAGTTAGGTAAGGCATAGAGGCTGGAAAATAGCAGTACAACAATGAGTAAGATATATTTCCACAGTGGATATTGATTCAGCATGGCTGAGTGTTCCTGATGTTTTTTTATAGTGAGATATTTAAAAAGCCTGATACTTTATTTTTGCTCTTTAATCGTGCCTTTAGGCATTATGGTTTGTACGGCACTTTTCTGTATTTTCAGAGAAACATCTTTAGCAATTTCAAGCGTAACAAAGTCATCATTAACATTGGTGATTTTGCCTAGAATGCCACCAGAGGTTAAAACTTCTTCACCTTTTTGCAGATCACTAACCATTTTTTTATGTTCTTTCTGGCGTTTGCTTTGTGGGCGAATCAGGAAAAAATAAAATAATACCACCAGACCAATCGGTAATAGTAGTGAAGCTAATGGGCTACCTTGCTGGGCTGCGGCTGCGCCGGCATCAGCCATTGCGTCAGATATGAAAAAACTCATGTTTTACCTCGTTAAATATATAATAAAATACAGTGCCCAGTATCACTTTTAATGGACACCTTTAATGGCGCGATATTATGCCACAAATGAAGTGGTACCGGGATTTATCTTGTGATTTATTATGACTCAATATTGCTATAAAATTCATCAACAAAATCATCGAATCGATCATTTTCGATGGCATTTCGAATATCAGACATTAATTGCTGGTAATAATACAGGTTATGAATAGTGTTTAAACGAGAACCTAATATCTCGCCGCATTTATCCAGGTGACGCAGATAGGAGCGTGAATAGTTTTTGCAGGTGTAACACTGGCAACTTTCATCGATGGGGCGGGTATCATCCTGATAACGGCTATTTCTGATCTTCAAAATACCCTTTGTCGTGTATAGAAAACCGGTGCGGGCGTGGCGTGTAGGAATAACACAATCAAACATATCAATACCGCGTTTAACGGCTTCAATAATATCTTCAGGCCGACCCACACCCATCAGGTAGCGTGGTTTATCTGTGGGCAATTCAGGTACGGTAAAATCAAGCACCTGGTTGCGTTCATCCATCGGTTCGCCAACAGACAGACCGCCTATGGCATAACCATCGAAATCTAATTCCGCCAGCCCATGTGCTGACTCATGGCGCAGTGTTTCGTACATGCCGCCCTGCACTATGCCAAATAATGCAGCGCTATTGTCCTGATGGGCTATTTTACAGCGAGCAGCCCAACGCAAGGACAACTGCATTGATTCCATGGCTTCCTGCTCTGTTGCCGGGTAAGGTGTGCATTCATCGAAGATCATCACAATATCAGAACCTAGTTCTTTCTGAATCTGCATGGAATATTCAGGTGTGAGTTCAATCTTACGGCCATCAACAGGTGAATTAAACAATACACCGTTCTCGGTAATTTTTCGCATTTTTGCCAGGCTGTAAACCTGAAAGCCACCAGAGTCCGTCAGAATCGGTTTTTGCCAATGCATGAAATCATGCAGGTCGCCGTGTTTGCGAATAATTGTCGTACCGGGACGCAGCATTAAATGAAAGGTATTACCCAGGATAATCTCAGCACCAATGCCGGTCAGTTCCTCAGGGGTCATCGCTTTAACCGTGCCGTAAGTCCCTACCGGCATAAATGCCGGAGTTTCAATAGTGCCTCGTTCAAAACTCAGTTGTCCACGACGTGCACCACTATTTTCTTTATATAATTCGAATAACATCAGTAATATACAATATAGTTTTAAGTATTAAGTTGGAAGTTTTAAGTGGCGATAGCTTATAACATGCCATCTGAATTCAGGACTAGCTCGTTCCCACGCTCCTGCGTGGGAATGCGTACCGTGCTTGCCGTTAGCCCCTGGTATGCATTCCCACGCAGGAGCGTGGGAACGAGGGAAGTAGTTGCCATTTTGCAAACTTAAAACTTTTAACTTACAACCTACAACCTACAACCATATCTCAGTCAATAAACATCGCATCACCATAACTAAAAAACCGGTAATCTTCAGACACCGCCTCTTTATAACAGCGTAGCGTCTCGCTTTTGCCGGCAAATGCGCTAATCAGCATCAGCAGTGTGGATTCAGGTAAGTGAAAATTGGTAATCAATGCGTCGATGCTTTTAAACTGATAACCAGGGTAAATAAACATGTCGGTTTCACCGCTATACGCCGCAAGCTGATCCTGTTTTGAGCCGACCTGTTGTGAGGCAGTCTCCAGAGAGCGTATGGTTGTGGTGCCAACAGCAATAATTCGCCCACCATTTTTACGTGTTTGCAGGCAGGCATCTACTGTTTCCTGAGGTACTTCAAGATATTCAAAATGCATATTATGGTCTTCAATAGACTCACTGCGTACTGGTTGGAATGTACCTGCACCTATATGTAATGTGACATAGGCAGAGTTTACCCCTTTATTTTTGAGTTTTTTTAGCAAGTCGTGATCAAAATGCAAACCGGCGGTTGGTGCGGCTACTGCACCGGGAGTTTTTGCGTAAACCGTCTGATAGCGTGAAAAATCTTCGACTGTATCTTCTCGATTGATGTATGGCGGCAATGGCATGTGGCCAATTTTCTCAATAATTTCTGCCATAGGCTGGTCAGTTTCGGTGCTAAGGATAAACAAATCATCATCCCGACCTTCGACTGTTACTGTAAAGCTAAGCTTTTTTGCTTTATCAGACAAGGTTATTTTGTTACCGGTTTTAGGTGTTTTGCTGGCCCTGATATGCGCCAGACAGGTCTGATTATTTATTAAGCGTTCAACCAGTATTTCAACCTTACCCCCGGTTTCTTTATAACCATACATTCTTGC
>JAFLJY010000149.1 GCA_022712755.1 Gammaproteobacteria bacterium | reverse complement strand
GCCAACGATTATGCTGGCAAGGGTTTATCTGGTGGTCGGCTGATTATTTACCCGCCAAAAAATGCTACTTTTGTGGCACAAGAAAATATTATAGTTGGCAACACGGTTTTATATGGTGCCACCTCAGGCGAGGCCTATTTCAGAGGCATAGCTGCAGAGCGTTTCTGTGTGCGTAATAGCGGGGCAAAAACGGTAGTTGAGGGCGTTGGTGATCACGGCTGCGAATACATGACTGGTGGCCGCGTTATTGTACTGGGTAAAACCGGGCGTAATTTTGCCGCCGGCATGAGCGGTGGCATTGCTTATATATGGGATAAAGATAAAACCTTTGCTGCGCTATGCAATATGGGTATGGTGGAGCTTGAGGCACTGGACGTTGATGAAGATATTAATGAAGTGAAAACATTGATAGAAAATCATTTTAACTATACCGGTTCTGATTCTGCAAAAGCGGCGCTGGATAACTGGTCTGAAACGGTAAAACAGTTTGTAAAAGTCATGCCGACAGATTACAAACGTGTTTTATTGGAAATGAAGAAACAGGAAGAACAGGCGGTCGCTTAAATAGTTAACAATTTTAAGTAGAAAGTTTCGTAGGTCGGGTTAGCGCTAGCGTAACCCGACGACTGTTTTGGTTATAATTTTAAGTAAGTATTAGAGAAGAAGTATGGGTAAACCTACAGGTTTTAAAGAATTTAATCGCGTTACTGAAAAATATCGTGAAGTCAGTGTGCGGGTAAAAGATTATGGCGAAATTTTTACCGGCACACATGATATTGGCCACCTTAAAACACAGGGTGCGCGTTGTATGGATTGTGGCGTACCCTTTTGCCAGTCTGAAAATGGCTGCCCTGTAGATAACCTTATTCCTGAATGGAATCATTTAATTTATAGCGAACAATGGCAGACAGCATTAAATCGTTTGCATAAAACCAATAACTTCCCTGAATTTACCGGTCGTGTTTGTCCCGCGCCCTGTGAAGGTGCATGTGTTTTAGGCATTACCAATCCAGCGGTCACCATTAAAAACATCGAGAATGCCATAGTTGATAAAGGCTTTGCCGAAGGCTGGATAAAAGCAAAACCACCAGCACAACGCAGTGGCAAAAAAGTTGCTGTTATTGGTTCGGGTCCAGCCGGTTTGGCAGCTGCTGCGCAGTTAAATAAAGCCGGTCACAAGGTGACGGTTTATGAACGTGCTGATCGCATTGGCGGTTTGTTAATGTACGGTATTCCTAATATGAAATTAGGAAAAGATGTGGTGCAGCGTCGCGTTGATTTATTAATTGAGGAAGGCGTGACATTTGTTACTGATGCCGATGTGGGCGGCGGTTCTAACACTGGTTCTAAAAGTGTGATTGATGTTAAAACATTGCAAGACGATAATGATGCATTATTGTTTACCACTGGTGCGACCAAAGCGCGTAATTTAGATATACCCGGGCGCGATTTAAAAGGCGTGCATCTGGCAATGGAATTTTTAACCGCGAACACGAAGAGTTTGCTAGATTCTAATTTAGACGATGGCAATTATATTTCAGCAAAAGACAAAAACGTCATTGTGATTGGCGGCGGTGATACCGGTACGGACTGCATAGGCACATCATTACGCCATGGCTGCAAGTCGATGGTCAATTTTGAACTGTTGCCGCAGTCCCCTGCACAGCGGGCTGAAGATAATCCCTGGCCATTATGGCCGCGTATTCACCGCGTTGACTATGGGCATGAAGAAAGCAGTGAGCGTTTTGGCCGTGACCCACGCGAGTACGGCATTCTTACCAAAGAATTTATTGACGATGGTAACGGCAATGTTACCGGCGTAAAAATGGTTGAGGTGAGCTGGCAAAAAGTAGATGACAACTGGCGTATGGAAGAAGTTGAAGGCACTGAAAAAGTCTGGGATGCGGAGCTTGTATTATTATCGATGGGGTTTTTAGGCCCCGAGCAATATGCCAGTGATGCGCTAAATATGGAATATGATGCGCGTTCAAATTATCAGGCAGAACATGGCAAATACACCACAAATATAAAAGGCGTGTTTGCCGCAGGCGACTGTCGCCGTGGTCAGTCTTTAGTTGTCTGGGGAATTAATGAAGGTCGAGAAGCGGCACGTGAAATTGATTGTTATCTGATGGGTAGTAGCTTACTGCCTTGATTGTGGGGCTCGGATTTAACATAGTAAACGTGTTAGATGCTTACCATGCGAATGACAGAGTTCGGTCAGGAACGGAAGTTATAAGTTATAACTTCCATTAAGTGTCGAAACCAGTCATTTCGACTCCAACTCTATCTGCCATATAAAATACTGGTTACCCAACTAAGCAAATGAAAATAGCAAATTCCCCACGCTATCAACCTCTGCGCGCCAGCCTTGCGCCAGCCATGAGGTGGAACTGGTCTCCGTAATCAAAGCCGGGCCGTTTATTTTCTGACCCACTTTTAAGCCCGCCCGATTAATAACAGCAACAGGCTCTTTTATACCGGGCATAGTAGTAAAACGGTTGCTCGCCACTTCCGTCGAATGCCACTCCGGTAATGCAAACGATTGCCGCCGCTCAACAATGCGCACGCGCACATTAACCAGCTCGACATCTATATCTAAATGATGTCCGTAGCTGTTTTTGTGTTTCTGGTGGAAAGCCTGTTCAATATTTTGCAGGCCATGCCATGGTAGATTGAGAGCGTGACTTTGCCCCTGGTAGCGAACATCAACTGTCTGGTTTACCTGGATCTGCTGTTCGTCTGCAAAAGATGTTCCACCATTCGGCCCTGAATAACTGGCACTGCTAGCAAGTTCATTTTTGGCGTGCTTCACCAGTGCAGCAAATACCTGTTCAATATTTTCTGTAACACAATCCTTCAATTGTTTATTAATCGTGCGTGAACGTTCCCGGCTGGCATCGGCTGCCAGCATGCCCAGTGCAGACAGCACCCCGGCATTAACTGGTACCAGTGCTTTTGTCATTTCCAGCTCCTCTGCCAATGCGCAAACATGCAAACCACCAGCGCCACCAAATGAAACCAGGATAAAGTCTTTTGGGTCTTCACCACGCTCAACTGACATCACTCGTAGTGCACGAACCATATGGTCGTTAACCACATCAATGATGCCTTTAGCGGCTTGTTCGACACTCACGGTTTTTTCTTCTGACGACAAAATATCTGCAATGGTTTTTACTGCTTTGATGGCCGCCTGTTTATCTAGCCGCATTTTTCCGCCAAGAAATGACTGCGGCAACAATCGACCCAGTACCACATTGGCATCGGTCACGGTTGGGCATTGTCCGCCGTTACCATAACAGGCAGGCCCCGGATCAGCGCCGGCAGATTCAGGACCAACCAGCAGTAAACC
>JAFLJY010000248.1 GCA_022712755.1 Gammaproteobacteria bacterium | reverse complement strand
AACATTTCACCGCAGAGACGCAGAGGCGCAGAGTTTTTTGTTAGCAACGCCTGCGGCGTTGCTAACACACAAAAGTTTTTCTCTGCGCCTCAGCGCCTCTGCGGTAAAATGCTTTTAGCTTTTAATGTCTGCTAAGTGTCGTTAGCAGTCATTTTCCATCCATTGGTTCGCCTGCCTGCTGCAGGCAGGTTAACAGCACGTCCATGTGCCACTACTGTTGTGGTTCGTGACTTTTCTAATGTTTTGCAGAGCGTAACTGCATAAAAGTTTTTACTTCTTTCATTTGTCGGTCGATGTGTTCAGGTTTGTCCAGATAATAACCCTGGGCATAATCAATACCGGTTTCTTTTAACTGGTTTAAGGTGAATATATTCTCCACATGCAATGCAATGGTTTCGATGTTCATTACTTTGCCAATCTGATTGATTGCAGCAACCATGGCTTTATCAGTTGTGTTATGTGACATGTTTTTAATAATGTTGCCGTTTATTTTTAAATAATCGACAGGTAGATCTTTTAAATATGAAAAAGAAGAATTGCCTGCGCCAAAATTGTCGATTGCAAATTTAATATTATATTTACCAAGTGCGTAAATTAGTTCAGATGTCTGCTCAATGTTTTTAATGACACTTGCTTCTGATATCTCTAAACAAACGGCATCAGGTGCAATATTGTATTTTTTGTGTTGTTGTATAACAAAGTCAGCAAATTGATGGTTGGTTAATGAGTTAGCGGAAATATTAATAAATAAACAGGTGTTGCACTTATTGTTTGAACCCAGGGCAACCGTGTTGTACAAGTTTGAGAGTTTTTTGAATGCCTGTTTAATTACCCAGTAGTCTACCTCTTTCATTAAGCCGAAACGTTCGGCAGCAGGGATATAACTTCCAGGTAATATCAACCTGCCTTCATCGTCCCCGTTTTTATCGTCACGCAACCGCAACAACACTTCACACATGGAGGAAGTCTGCTGGTTTTGCAGGTTTTGATTCTTCAGGTTTTTAATGGTTTGCAAATAGAGTGAAAAACGATTGTCATTTGAAGCTGTATTAATATCCGCAACCCAACTCAGCTCCTTGTGCATTTCTTTGGCATTTTCATTATCTAAGCCATGAATGTGTACCTGGTCGCGCCCCATGTCTTTGGCTGCATAACAGGCAATGTCTGCTTTTGAAAGTGCTTTTTCAATGTCCTGTGTATTCTGGTCTATCATGACCAGACCAATGCTGACACCAACATGGAATTTTTTATGTTGCCAGTTAAACTCGTATTTTTTAACCAGGCTGACAATACCTTCAGTAATCTCAATGGCTTTATCAAGTGAACAACCTTCAAGTAATAAGCCAAATTCATCACCACCGATACGAGCCAGTGTGTCATGGCTGCGGATATGGTTTTTAATGATTCTGGTTAATTCAATTAATAATTCATCACCGGCTTTGTGGCCACAGTTGTCATTGATATTTTTAAATTTGTCCAGGTCAAGGAAACACAAAGCATGATTTTTATGGTTTCCATTGCTATTTTTTATGGTATCAAAGGCTTCTACTAGTCGATTGTTAAATTCTTTTCGATTAACCAGTTTGGTTAATTCGTCATGCGTTGCCTGAAAGCGGATGGCGGAATTTTTTTTAGTGGTTTCTCGAATAACCAGTTGCGCGATATAGATAGCAATAAAAAATGCGGCTAGAAATAGATAAAATATAATATTACTAATTGTTTCCTGGTTTTTTTTTGTATCATGAATTATTGAGCGCGCGATTTCTTCCTGTAATAAAACCAGTTTGTTTAAACCTGTCTGCAGAACATGCCTTGCTTCATTAGCCTGCTGCAGATCATATTGTATTGATTCTACAGGCATGTCTGATAGTAAATTTTGTGTTGTTGTATCGTTGAGTTCTTTAGCGATACGGGTATTTATCATTAATTGATTGAGCAATTTAGCTTCGCGAGCGCTCATGTTAAAGGTGTAAAGTAAATCTCGAGCTTCTTTATAGCGTAGTGCATGTATACCCATTTTGATACGGTATTCATCACGTTCAAAATAATCATCGGTTAAATACATCTCGTACAGTGTGTCTCCACGCAAACGTATACTGTCACGCATGGTATTGGCAGCAGATGTTTTTATGTGAGTCTCTGCGAACAGTTGGCTCATTCGTTCGGTAATGGATGTGATCTGCGAAAAGGAAATAAAACTGATCAGGCCCATTAGGGCAAGTACACTGGCAAAGCCTAATCCGACAAAAATTTTTATGGGGTCTTTGTTCATTTTTTGGATGAAATTCCTTTTACTCTTTTAATGAACTTTGCGCGAGTTGTGTCACATGGGTGTGGCACAACTCGCGCAAAGTTATTTTCTTATTCTTGTTATATATAGACTAAAATTAGAATTTTTTAATTAATAGCAAATTATCGAAAAATGTGCTATTGAGGCATTTTTTTAAGTATACTGTTTGCTCTTATCTTTTACTATTGCTTTTTACTATCACTGCCGGCTTTTGCCAGCAAAACATCCAGTTGACGGTTGCTGAGTAAACGTTTGAGAAAGCCAAACAAATAAGTGGGAAA
>JAFLJY010000247.1 GCA_022712755.1 Gammaproteobacteria bacterium | reverse complement strand
GTACGAACCCCAACGGGTTGTGTGTGGTTATTTGTTGGGGTTCGTACCTCACCCCAACCTACATGAAAAAGTTTTCATTTGCGTTTATTCGCGTGCATTTGCGGAAAAATTAAAAAGTTTTTGACTGTCCGATATGTGTCGCAAGCAGACATCGCCGAATTAACACCACCTGCAGGGAAAAGTACAAACTTATAAACTTAATCAGAGATCCTCTAGCGATATCTGCTTTACGATTAATTCATCAACCGCTTTAGATGTGGCCATGTTGATTGCATATTGATCATCCAGCTCGATACTTTTTAGAAACCACAGCTTTTCATCTAACACCGCACTATCTTCGTTTAAACTAACATCACGCATACGTGCCAGGCCAACGGTATCAGCGGCTTTAACAACCGCTTCTTTTTTTGACCACAAATCAAAAAAATACAGCGGTGTCTGCTGAATAGTAAGCAACTCACCCGCTGACATTACCATTTTAAAATTTAAATATTTTAATTGCCTGATCGCTTCAACATCAACACCCACTTTTAATGTGGTACTGGCTATGATCAGAATAAAACACCCTGAGTGTGAGATATTAAAATCAAAACAATTATGATCATTTTTCCAGTAGGGCTTTCCTTTATCTGGATAGCGCACATCACTTAATTTAAAACTTCTAATGCCTTCGTCCTGTGCGCACAGGCTGAGCAAGCGTAGCCCAAGCAATGAGGTAATACGATTGGGGTAATGCAATAAGCGTTGAATAGATGCCTGCTTTTGTCTCGACAGCAGCGACAGCCATTGCTTCACTCGCATCGCATCTATTTTTGCCAGCTCACTCTCTCCCTGATGTTTAATGTAATATAATCGGACGTTATTCATAATAATTAAAGTCTACTATTTTCCACAGCTTATGTCTGAAGTTGCCAAACTAAGGGCTTGTGACGAAATAAACTTTACAATATTGCGCAGGATTTTTGTCCATAATCAAGGCACGTAAACAGGCGCATAGCATGGCTATGTAACTGTTTTCGTAACGCAGAGTATGGGCAAGAAGACAAGCAAGATGTAAAGTTTATTGAGGAACAAGTCCTATCGCTGAGCTGCTCATCTTATTTGGCTATAGTCCTGATAACGTTTTTTATGCGCATTTCCAAAGTGAGCCTCGATGCGGAAGAACAGTAACCACTTTGAACGTCTATCTTGCTCTATCAATAACCGGTTTTCGTCATACGTTATCGGCCAGGTCATTTCTGGTGATATTTCATAAAATAACCATCTACGATGAAAGTTTTTTCTAAAACGAACAGCTAGTCGATAGTCAATGGCTTGCCAAAGTGGTTTGGATATACCGCGTACACTCGCTTCATAGGATAATGACGTTTTTTTATTAATGCGCTGATACAGGATGAAAGCTTGCAGCCAGTCCACGCCATCAAATTCTTCAGATATTTCTCCTTCTGTTGTCGCACGAATAAGAAAAGAATCATCAAATAGTTTTTCAAAATCAAAACGTGTCTTAGCGCTGTGAACCGACTTTTCTCGCTGAACTTCCTGTGTCAGGCGTAGCGTTATGGTGTCATAAATTGGATAAGTATAACGATAACGAAATCGAATTCTTGGCTTAAGGCTAATACTGGCACTAAACTTAGAGTGCGTTTTTTTAATAAAATCTAACTGTAGATTCAAACTATTTTGTGCCTCATCACCGCTGCCGGGGGCAATATCACGCAGATCCTCATCCTCATCACCTTCAAATGTCAGGCGTAAACGATTATTCATTCCCGGCAACACCACACTGGCCTTTAGACTCATTTTAAATTTAAAATACTCCTCTTCATCATAAGTGAAATCGTTCCGCCAACGGATATAGGTGCCGGCCACACCTTCATCAAAAACCCGGTCTGTTGCAAAAAAATTATCAAACCACAGTGCGGGCTCACAAAACTTCGCATTAATATATGCTTGTGTGCTGTCGTACCAGAGTTTCTGGTAATCGTAAGTATCCATACTTCGATCACACGGGTTTTCAGGGTGTTCTTTTCTGTAAATATTATATTCTTCAGTTACTAACTTATTATCTTCTGCTGATGCGGTGCGGTTTTTTTCGGCTTCTGAACTTTCTTCTTTAACGGCCAATCCTGCATGGTTTTTTTCATCCACCACCTCAGCGTTTGCCGTTGCAATAATCAATAACAGGAACACAAATAACGTTAGCTTTGTCGCTGAAAAAACCACTAAAAATCACCTAAAAGACATGTCATATATCAGGTACAGTTATTAGAAATTAAGGTAAGATGCTCGCCCATACTGTTGCAAAACTTAGCATTAACAATGAGATGAATACAACAACAAAACTAAACATACCAGAAACCGTCGCAGCAATTGACCTTGGCTCAAACAGTTTTCATATGATTGTTGCTCGCCTTGAGATATCGGGGACACTCTCAATTATTGATCGTTTACGTGAAAATGTTCGACTCGGCGGCGGTCTTGATGATAGTGGCATTATAAATCAATCCACACAAGATAGAGCATTTGAATGCCTGGAAACCTTTGCCCAGCGTATTCGGGACCTGCCGGATTCTGCGGTAAGAATTGCCGGCACAAATACTTTACGTGTTGCACAAAACGCAAAAATTTTTGTGGAAAAGGCTGAGGCCATTTTAAATCACCCAATTGAAATTATAGGGGGTCGAGAAGAAGCCCGTCTTATCTACCTTGGTGTAGCACATGGCCTGGCAACAAAAAAAGGTAAGCGGTTAGTGATTGATATTGGCGGCGGTAGTACCGAGCTTATTATTGGTCGCGGTATGAAACCGAAACGCCGTGAAAGCCTATATACTGGCTGCGTCAGCGCAAGTAAACGCTTTTTCCCTAATGGTGAAATCACTAAAAAAGCCATGAAAGCTGCAGAGCTGGATGCCGCTCTAATCCTGTTTCCACAGGTCGCTGACTTTAAAGCCGGCAAATGGGATGAAGCTATCGGCTGTTCTGGCACTATAAAAGCCATTGCCAGCATTGTCCGCGAACAGGGCTGGTGCCTGGATGGCATCGACTATGAATCATTACAAAATTTACGCACTGCACTTATTAATGCAAAAAATACTGATAACTTAAACCTTGCTGGTTTAAGTGAAAATCGAACGCCGGTCATTGCCGGCGGTCTGTCTGTGTTACTCGCCATATTTAAAACATTAAAAATTGAAAAAATGCAGGTTTCAGATCAGAGTATGCGTGAGGGTCTGCTTTATGACCTGGTTGGCCGAATAACACATCAGGACGTACGGGATGCAACAGTAGAAGCTGCCATGATGCGCTGGAGCGTTGATATCGAACAGGCGCAACGTATTACCAGTTCGGTTGAACGCCTGTACCGCGCAAGTTCCGGGCAGTGGCCTATAGGTGTCTCACATATCAAAGCTCTACTTAAATGGGCATCCATGTTGCATGAAATCGGGCTTCAGGTTTCACATAACAACTATCACAAACATGGAGCCTACATATTAACCAATGCTGACATGCAGGGGTTTTCCCAACAGGAGCAGGCATTATTAGCAGCGCTGGTTTTATCACATCGTAGTAAGTTCCGTATTGATCACTTTAAACAACTGATGAAACCCTTCATTAAAGCGGGCAACCAAATGTGCATACTTTTGCGTCTCGCGGTACTACTACATCGTGGTCGCACCGATCAATTAGTTCCAGAAATAGATATTTCCATTAACAACAAAAATATTAGTTTGCATTTTCCAGAAGGGTGGTTAGATGAACACAGCATGACTCTGGCTGATTTAATAAAAGAAACCAATCACCTGGACAGTGCCGGATATAAATTAAGTTTTGAATAGCCACATCGATTGATGACCGAGTTACTGATAACATGGCTGATAACCTGGCTGGCAACGGCTGTCGGCCTTGGCTTTGCCATCCTGATAATTCCAGGTATAAAAGCAAATAACTTTTTAGTTTTTATGATCGCTGCTGCTGTATTAGGCCTGATCAATGTATTTCTACGCCCGGTACTCTGGTTGTTAACCGCGCCATTATCGGTGTTGACCTTTGGCTTATTTGCTCTGGTGATTAATGCATTGATGATAAAGTTAGCAGCCGCGCTGGTACCTAACTTTGAGGTAAAAGGTTTTGCTAGTGCTTTTCTGGGCGCAATAATTATGCTAGTTATTGGCGCAGTTGGTTTTATTCTAGCGACCTTATTGACCGGCGCAGACATCAGCTGGTATAGCTACGAATACCAGTCTCAATCATTTAGATAAGCCGTATAAAATAGCAAAATGTGCCTTTATTCACCCTTATTCATCTTACCAATAAACATACTAAACAAATAAGCCATCATAACCAGCATAAACACAATAATGCCTACTGTTAACCAGCCTGTTAAATCATTAAATAAATTTCCAAATACTTCCATCTCTGCCGCCTCTTGGTTTAAATTTTATAGTATATTTAACAGTAAACTTACAATCTTGATGCAGGTCAAACAAGTTATTAAAACAGAGACATAAAAGTGTTGCTGGCTTTTAAACAGGCCCTAAAGTACAAAACAAACCCTGAGACATTCACTATGGCAGACAAACCTGCAAGGCTGAGCAATAGCACAAACATGTGTAGTTCACGGATCAGTAGTGGCACACGGACGTACCGTTCACGAACCAAAGGATGGAGAGGATGCATAAGCCTTATCCTGTTTCTCACCATAAATATGGCAAGCATTAGTTATGCTGCCAGCAGTGATTATCAATCACCTGAACAGGTCGACGGTGCGATAACTACATCACTGCTAGAAGCCCGAACATTATTTGATGCCGGCGCTGTATTTATCGATGTACGCAATCCACGCTTATATGCCAGAGGCCACATACCAGGTGCTTTTCATCTGGATTTAAAAAATGCATTCAATGAAATGGCGGTGACGGCTATAGCAAAAAATGAGCAAGCCATCGTTATCTACTGTAGCGGTGTAAAATGCAGCCGCAGTTATCATGCCTCAAAAAAAGCGGTTTTATGGGGCTTCAAAAAAGTACACTATTTCCGCGGCGGCATTGTTGAATGGAAAAAAGCAGGTTATCCTGTTGAAATGGTGCAGAAACAACCCCCCGAGTAGGATAATGCCTGAACACAATGTTTTACTTAAACCAGTCCCTTCAAGCATGGAACACCAATACTTTCAATAAAACGCTAAAACAGGAAATTTGTTCTATAGACACCGATTTATTACCTTTGCAACAGGGCTTAACACAAAGCAGTTATGCCCTCGGTAATAATTTATCGGCTACGGTATTACGAGTCACAAGCGATAAAACGCATATACATGTCAAAACAGGGCTGTTTTATACCGGAGTAATTGCCGGCTGTAATTGCGCAGACGATCCTACGCCCGTTGATGAAATCAATGAGTATTGTGAAGTATTATTGCACATCAATAAAAACACTGCGGAAACGATAGTAACGATTATTGAATAATTTATTCGTTTATAAGTGCATTTATTATTTTTATCACCTCAGGGTGGTTAAAATCACGACCACCGACAGCACGATAACGTATTTTACCCTGTTTATCTATCAGATAGGTTGTCGGCAAACCACGCACTGCGTATGCCTGCGATACTGTACTTTGGCTATCAAATAAAATCTCAAAAGTCAGATCGATTTCTAACTGCCCGGTAAATGCAAAAACCTGATCAATCTCTTCCATCTGGTTTATCGCAATAACTTTGAAATCATCTACATTAAATTTCTGCTGCAATCGCTCCATTGACGGCATTTCACGGACACAGGGCGGACACCAGGTTGCCCAAAAATTAAGCAAAATCACTTTCCCTCGATAATCTGACAGTTTTTTCTTTTCCTCATCCATGTCCAGTAACTCAAAATCACTGGCTGGAATATTTTTTGCCATAGGGGTTAAATTATGGCTTAGCTCAGGTTGCTGCCAGTCAGCAGCAACTGAAAATGAAATGCAGCACAACACTACAAATAAAAATTTCTTTAAATTAATCATATTCTTAAAGCCTATTCAAAACCGGGAAGCGACTCAGGCGCACACTTTAGATTTTTTAACACACCTGTATGTGTTACGCCATCCAGCTGCCAGCTATAAATCAAATCAAACTCACTTTCCCTGGCTAACTTAATGGTGGTAAAACCCTGCTGCCAGTCACCAACTGCAAACTCACCCACATCGGGTAACAATGTCCAGGAAAACAATATACCGGCCTTTTTCCATTCTTCCAGCCACTCCGTCTTGGTTTTAACAGAGTACACTGTTCCATCTTTAGTGCGATAAGACCAGTCTTTTACCCGATAACTTAAATGCTGCTCTGAGGTGTTTTTTAAAATTGTACCAAATATGCAATAGCTGGCTGCACGCTCAACTTCTTCAGCCGGAAAATTATGTTTTGCATAAATTGCACGGATAAAGTCCGGTATTAATTGAATTAACTCAATACTAAAACCGGTATCTTTTGCCGTCCAGGTCAACAAACCGGTGGTTTCATTTTTATGAATAGAGACAGTCGATGCGGCTGCAGTTGTCATATTTATCAATGACATGTTTAAAAAAAATATGATCATAATAATCGCTCTACCAGTCATAATTGTTTTACTATATACCATGCAACTCACTCTATTTAATGTTGGCTTTCCTGATATATTAATCGTTGCGTAAGTATTCGTAGCGTGTACTTTTGAAACGCGCCGTAAATATATCCCTATAGGCTTGACGGTAGCATCCATGCTACCGACAGTTTAAAAAGCACACGCTACGAATACTTACGCAACGATTAATAACTAAAAAAAGCCCCCAGAGTTTGGGCTGTTTTCTATAATAAATCTACCACAGGCTTACACTATGGCAAAATTAGAGACGACAACCATCCTGACACAGGGGGCTATCAAGGAAAAACTTATTTTAATAAAACCTACGCTTGTTTTTATCGCTTTATTTTTACCGGCCAGCGCTATGTCTCTTCCCGATTTCCCGCGCAATGAGTTGCCTTTTTGCCCAAGCGGCGGCCCCGCTGGCTGGATGAACTATTTTGATTATAAACGAGATCAAAATATAAGGCGACGTTATCCGGGCTTTCAGTCACCTTACCTGCGACCTTATTACCAACGACCATCCCAAAATAGGCAGACCTATTATGCACCCGCATTTAAGCCACTCCACAGCACGCCACAAAAATAACAAGTAAAAATGGTAACTTCTCATCGTAATTAGATAAAACAGCGCTAAATTTTATACTTTACCTTGACACACTTTTTAGCTGATAGACATTTATCGCAGTTTTCTTTTATCAACAGCTTAGCAGCTCAAGATTAAATAGCTTTATACCCTCTTTAATGTTAAGCCTTGTTCCGCAATGTATAATCAATAAAATCATATATTTAGCCAATAACCGAAAGCGCAACGCCATTCATCGTCATGGCCATTAATATGCTTTTCACTGTCATTGCTTGACTTTTAAAAGCATCAGAGCCCTAATATTATATATATGACCATTCTAACTTTTGCAGCAGGGGGTTATTATGTTAATGAGCACCGGGCACAGTGGCTGGCATCGTATTGAGTCAGGTCTTGATGTGAAGTTTCAACACGGCATACCGGTACGCATATCAAATTCTGGTAGCTCTCATCATATTGACGAACGATCTGTTTCTAAAAAAATACATGAGCTGACTGGTTTCACGGTTTCTATGCATGACTGGACAAACAACAACGCTGGTGAACAGGAGGGGGCTGTTTGCATAGACAAAAAAGAATTTGAAAAAGTATTGCATCAATTGGCTCTTTCTTCCGCAGCCATGTTTGTCGATCGTTTCCACAAAGCTATCGACAGAAACGCTGTTGACTGGGATGCTAGCGAATACGCCTATGATTTTAACCATGCTGTTGAACATTGCTGCATGACTTACGGCACGATAAACAAGAATACTTATTTTAGTCGTTATATTAAAACCATGCATGAGGAATCTGTACGCTTGATAAATGAAGGTATATCGCCCATGGTGGAGGCTGAATAGGCTCACCAGATCACTGCTGAACTTAATATCAGCCTTTAGTTTATGATTAGAGCGGAGAGAAAACATGAAAAGACATTATTTTATCAGCGACAACCTTGATGACCTTGATCGCATTGAACAAGAACTTGAACGCAGAGGTGTAGTAACACCACAGATACATGTGTTAAGTAAAGACGACACCAATGTTGATAAACATAAACATCTACACAATATAGAATCTGTTTTTAAACAGGATGTAGTTCATGGCACTATTCTCGGTGCACTATTTGGCACATTAGCCGCAACACTGGTGCTGGCTATTGGTTATTTAAGCGCACTGCCAGAAATTTACACATGGACACCATTTTATTTTCTTGCCATTGTCATGTTTGGTTTTTTGACCTGGAGCGGTGGTTTTTATGGCATACAAACACCTCACAAAGACTTCAAACGTTTTCAGAAAGATCTTGACAGAGGCAAGCATATCTTTATAGTCGATGTCGATCCGTCTCAGGAGGATATTGTTAAACAACTAGGTAGCGAGCATCCTGACCTAATTGATGCCGGTACTGGCAATGCAACACCACGATGGGTAGTTATGGGACAGCAAAACGTTAAAGATTTCACTTCAACAACATTCCCATAGTAACGAATTAACCACCATGAAGCTTTATCACCAACACACAACAGGAGTAACTAATGAACGTTTCACTTGAATCATTTCCTAACGCGCCACATAATTGGGACCTTAATCAAGCCGAGGAAACCGCTAAGGCTGATGGATTAAAATTGAGCAAAGATCATCTGGAGCTTATTCGTGCATTACAGGAATATTATGGCAAGGTTGAGTTCCCACATATGCGACAGATAAAAGATGCACTTGAAGAAAAATTTCATTCTCGCGGTGGCATGAAATATCTTTATCAAATGATCCCTGGGGGGCCTGTTGCTGAAGGTTGTCGCCTTGCAGGGCTTAATGTTCCAGCGGGTGCTGTTGATAAATCATTTGGTAGTGTTGCTTAATAACAAATAAAGCTCAACTACGGGTATACGCGAATAAACACAGACAAATTAAGCTTGTATATGCCTGTGTTTATTCACGCTTGCTTGCCTGTGGGCAATAAATTTTTATGGAGTTAATCGCTTTTATGTATCCAGTCAGCACCTAAGGTTCCCTGTAAACGCTCCAGGTAACTATCACTATTGACCCATTCCAGCATTTGCTCGGCATTATCCATTTGACCCTGTAACTCTGCCCATAATTCCGTTACTGACTCATTGCTTTCATCCAATTTCTGCTCTATATAATTTTTATTCATTTTCCATAAAGTAGCATCACGCTGTTGCTTAATGACCAGGCGCTCTTTATACCACTCACTTTGTAATAAGTAGTCAAGGGTGAACATTTCACGCAGTGACGGGTCATCTATGGTTTTACCTTGATACCGACCCTCCGCCATTATGTGTAACACAACCTGCAGTGGTGGGCAGGCATCATTAATAGAGCCATCCACAAAGTATGCTTTTGCAACTTTTTGCTGAGCTTCAACAATATTATTGACGCCATCAACGTAGGCTTCCATTCCTTGAGATTCGGGACGTAGCATTTCTTCATCAAAAACAATAGTTGGGCTATCAAATACTTTACCGAAGAAGGTATGGACAAACTTTTCAGTAATGCGATAACCCAGGCGACTGGCATAAATGGCTTTACCTTCATGATCAAAATCTTCTATTTTTTCAAGATAACCGTTTTCTATTAAATAAACAGGGTCACGATGTTTTATCGGTAGGCGACACCAGATTTCAGGAATCAACATACTTATATCATGGTCAACACGGCGATGTGTGCCAATGTATCCAGCCGCAGAGGAGTAGCCTGCATAACCACATAAGATAAAAGAGACCAGTGCATTATTTAAATCGGCCGTGGTGGAGAGCGCATTAAAGGGGCCTTTGGTTAACGCCCCTTCAGAACCAGCACCGGTTGTTGAGGGCGATTTGCCGGTAAGGCTGCAGATTAAATCCATAAACAATTCAGGCAACTCCTGATAATGAATGGGATTATAAACGGCTAGTGGCCGGATGCCTGCCGCTTTGTCTTCCGGGTTATTTCGCCGTCCCTGTAATACCGCATTAACCGGAAAATGTACTGGCTTATCAAGTGATAGACCTCGTGACAAACGCGTACCCATGCGTGCAAGGTATAAATTCCTTGGGTTAACAAGATCAGGACGCCGCTGCAGATAACGAACATTTTTCGTTAGCTCACCATCAACAATACGTGGGTGCGCTGAAGACACAAAATAAACATCCTCTGTATCGGCCGCTTTAGCAATAAGTTGTTGCATAGGCTGCGAATAATCCTGAAAATGAATCGCATCCTCAACCAGCTCACGCGCATCATCACTGCGCAACGCTTCAAAATTTGAAATAAAATTTTCAGATCCGGAAAAATCGGCTTCTGTCTGTGTATCTATACCGCGATTAATCGCATCATCCGGGCGCTGAAATAAATGATTTTCACAATTTTTAACCAGCTTAACGCTTGGGTTTTTATATCGCGGATTTAGTTCACCATCAACATAATTTACTGGCACTACTGTGGTAGCGCTAATATCATCTTCAGTTTGTACTTTTGTTGCGGCAACAAAATCCTGTCTTAATTTATAAATTCGCCAGGTGCCGTCACTGCGAATGCCTACACGTAAATAACTGGTAATCAATTTACGGCCATCAAATTTCAATTCATGACCGGGATAACCATTAACTTCATCAACTGAAAAATGCTTACGCCAGTTTTCCCCCCACTGTGGTTTATAAAAACGTTTAATCATATAAACCAGCGCCAATATATGCTGTGGAATGCTTTCTAACCACTGATTGTATGTATCAGTATAAATCTCATCCGACGGCGTTAATAAACGGATTACTGAACCCAGACTACGTTCTTTACTCAGGACGTTGCGGTCATCATTTTCTGAAGTATCCCGACGGTGGTTTGAATAATCATGATTAATGATTGTTGCTACCTGGTTCATATCATCTTCAAAATTACCAATAAAAACCGGCCCGGAAATCATCGAGTCCTGAATGGATTTCGAAATTTCAGATTTGCCACCACCAGAAACCGTACTCGGTTTATGACAAAAGGTGCCTTCACCCAGAGTACCGATTAAACGCCAGCTTGGTGCCTGAGGGTGTTTTTGCATATGCACTTTAAAACCACTTGGGTAAATATAAGTATGTTTTACTCGTAATTTTAATTGCTGCTTTGCACCACCTTTTGACCAGCTGATAAGTTGTTGCTGCATATCAATATGCGCGTCTTCTGGTATATAAACAATGTCCGAATAAACATCATCAAGCGCATAACCTTCTTCTTTAACTGCAATACCACCTGCTAACTGCTTACACAAACGAGCAAAGGTATGTGCTGACATTTCATCTTCAACTTTTGGTAAATAGTAATCACCGAGGTTAAATCGAGGAAACGCAATCGCCCCGCCAGCATGTTCTTCTTCTACACCGCCAAATAAATTCGCAGAATAACTTATTTGTGATTTAACTTCTTTTTTACTGTAACCAAAATAATTATCGGCAATGATGGTAACAATGACACCCGTCATGTCACGGCAAACAATTTTGAACGCACCACCATTATTATAAAGTTCATCGTCTTTTTTCCAGCACATACCGTCAGCACGCTGGCGCTCATTAGCATCATCGTAGTGCGGCAAACCCAGAATTTTTTTGCTTAGTTTGGTCAGGTGAGGCGCCAGAATGACGCATCCACTGTGGCCTGTCCAATGATCAATATCCAGAGCAGCATCATTTTCAGATAGAAATGGGTCGCCACCATTACCAAAAATTGACTCGACAAAGTCCAGATTTGACACCAGTGTACCGGGGGCAAAAAATCGTGTTTCCAGACTTTTTTCTGGTAACACGCCAGCGACTTCCGGCCTAACGATCGGCCGCAATAATAATGAAACCCACATGTTGACTGGTTTTTCCCTTTCACCTACAACATGTTTACTGGCAATCGGCAGGCCCATTAAGTTTGTTGGTGGATCCAGTGCAGCCTGTAATAAATTAGCATAGACATTAGCCGGTACGGCTTTTTTATCTGCAGGTATCGGCAAACCACCTTCTGCAATATGAAATACGCCGGATGTGGTACGGCGGTCATTTTTAGGATTATGTAAAACACCCTGAATTAAGCGATACGATTCAATAAGCTCAGATTTATAGGTATTGCTGTTATAAGGCAACGACAATTCACGTGCGATGCCTGCTTCATTTAAATTAAAGGTTTCACCCGGCAATTTAATTTCAACATCTACACCGTTACGTTTAAAGTAATCATTTAAAAAATTTTGAATGCGTTGATCTGCCGGACAGCGATATTCTGCCAGTAAGCGACGCTGTGCCGAATAATTCTTTAACAGGCTATCCGCGACAGCAAGATAACCTCGATCCGAACTTAGCTGACAACGGTGTCCCAAAGATGCCAGTTGCAGGCAAATATGCTGAAGTGCTATTTGGCGTTTATCAACTGCACGCCTTTCAGGTAAGGTAAAAATTGTTTCTGAATTCATTACAACTGCCACAACGATCAACCTCTACTTAGATAATAAATGCGAGAACCTAATCATAAAGAGATGTGAGCTAGATATCCAATTAAATTAGCGTTTTCTGACTATAACAGTGTTTGCTTAAACACAAGAAAAACAATAAGTTATATAGTACAGGCTTCTTTACGCACCAATGCAGTGCAAAAAACATAGAATCTCCACAAATAAAAAAGGCCGTCAGAATTTGACAGCCTTATTAATTTGTACATCCATGTTGAATGTGATCGCTATTGACTCAGAACCGATTTAGCAGCTCATCATCAACTTTGTTTTTTCACCGGGCGTTGCCAGTCTTTAATTTGCTTTTGCGGGCTACGACTTAACACTAAGCAGTTATCATCTGTATCTTTTGTTATGGTGGAGCCTGCTCCAACTGTGGCATTTTCCCCAACAGTTACCGGTGCCACCAACTGCGTGTCTGAACCAATAAATGCCCCATCTTTGATAATCGTTTTAAATTTATTCGCACCATCATAATTACAGGTAATGGTGCCAGCACCAATATTGACGTTTTTTCCTATCTCGCTATCACCCAGGTAACTTAAATGACTGGCTTTGCTGTTTTCGCCCAACTTCGTGTTTTTAATTTCTACAAAGTTACCAACACGGCTATTTTCTTTTAAATGTGTGCCGGGGCGAATGCGAGCAAAGGGGCCGACTTCTGATCGGGAGTCGATAATGGCATTTTCAATGACGGAATAAGGCTTAATAATGCAATCACTGGCAATCGTGGAGTTTTTTATCACCAACCTGCGCCAATTGTCACCCCTGCGCCTAAATTAACTTCACCCTCGAACACACAGTTAATATCAATAAAACTGTCATTGCCTACGCTTAGCTCACCACGGACATCAATTCTTTGTGGATCTGCAAGACTGGTGCCTTCGGTTAATAGTTTATCTGCAAGTCCAAGCTGAAAAATCCTTTCCAGTTTGGCCAGTTGTTTTCTATCATTAATGCCTTCAACTTCATAACTGTGTTCTACCTGTGTGGTAAACACTTCATTGCCGTCATTCACTGCAAGGGCAATGATATCAGTTAAATAATATTCACCTTGAACGTTGTTATTGTCGATCTTATCAAGGCATTCGTTGAGATATGCTGCTCTTAAAGCAAGTATGCCGGTATTTACTTCTTTTATTTTTTTAATTACATCAGAGGCATCCTTGTGTTCAATGATGCCAACAACTTTTTTACTGCTATCTTTATGGTCTCTAACAATACGGCCATATCCTGCCGGGTCATCAAGATTGACTGTCAACAGGGAAATATTATTTGCGCTGACTTTTTTTACTAAGGTTTCTAATGTTTCTACTTTGATTAATGGCACGTCACCGTACAGAATAAGCGCTACGGAATCATCTTCAATATTTGAGCTTGCCTGTTGAACGGCATGGGCAGTGCCTAGCTGTTCGGCTTGCAGACACCACTCGACATTAAAGTGTTCGCACTGCTGCGTTAATAGATCGCCGCCGTGTCCATATACTACCTGAATCTGTTGTGCGCCCAGTTTATTACTGGTGTTATAAACATGCTCAACCATAGGCAAACCGGCCAGTTTGTGTAAAACCTTTGGTTTTAGTGAACGCATTCGTGTGCCTGCACCTGCCGCTAAAATGATGACGGATAAATTCATCTGATTTGTTCCTTATGCTGTTTGTTTTGTGAAAATAAAAAAGGTTGGTTTCTTACGAAACCAACCTTTTTATTTTAGTCCAGATACAAGTTTTTACTTCAGTATCAACTGACTTGTTTTATTTTTTCTTGCGAAGTTTTCTCAATGCTTCAATCTGAGCAACGGCTTCGATTAATTCCGCTTTTGCTTTTGCATAATCCATGTCAGAAGCTTTATCATGCATGGCAGCTTCCGCACGATTTTTTGCTTCTAGTGCGGCAGACTCGTCAATATCGGCAGCACGCAAGGCAGTGTCAGAAAGAATAGTCACAATATGTGGCTGTATCTCCAGGATGCCGCCACTGACAAAAAAACTTTGTTCATCGCCTTCCTGTGACACAATACGAACCACACCTGCTTTTAAAGTCGATAACATCGGTGCATGACGTGGGAAAATGCCCACCTCACCCATTTCAGCCGGTGCAAACACCTGTGTTACCGTGCCTGAATAGATTTCCTGTTCCGCACTAACTATATTTACATGCATGGTCATTGCCATTTTAATATGCTCTTAATGTTGTTCCTACTCATTTCAGCCTGAGCAGTGTTACTCTATTGCTGCTATTCAGTGATATAATCACTTCGTAACTACTTTGAGTATTAGGCAAATAGTCTGTAGGTATTTAGTCTATTAGGAGTTGCTGCTACAAGCTCTTCGCTTGCACCCCTAAACACCTACAGACTATCTACCTAAAAATAGACTAAACTCCAAAAATCAATAACCTGCGTTCTTTTCATAAATTACGCTAAGTAGTTACACCACTTCTTATAAGTCGCTTTTATAGATTAGCCGCTTTTTCGACAGCTTCTTCAATGCCGCCAACCATATAAAAAGCCTGCTCAGGCAGATCATCATGTTCACCGGCAAGAATCGCTTTAAATGCCGCCAGGTTATCTTTTAATGAAACATATTTACCCGGCGCACCAGTGAAGATTTCAGCCACAAAGAAAGGCTGTGACAGAAAGCGCTGAATCTTACGCGCACGAGCAACAGCCTGTTTATCTTCGTCAGATAATTCATCCATGCCCAGAATGGCAATAATATCTTTTAATTCTTTGTAGCGTTGCAATAAACCCTGTACACCACGGGCAATTTCATAGTGCTCGACACCTATCACCAGCGGGTCGAGCATGCGTGAGCTGGAATCTAACGGGTCAACAGCAGGGTAAATACCCAGTTCTGCTACCTGGCGTGATAAAACTAAAGTCGCATCAAGGTGAGCGAAGGTGGTCGCCGGAGACGGGTCAGTCAAATCATCCGCTGGTACATAAACTGCCTGGAAAGAGGTAATTGAACCAGTCTTAGTTGAGGTGATACGCTCCTGTAGCACGCCCATTTCTTCCGCCAACGTAGGCTGATAACCCACCGCTGATGGCATACGGCCAAGTAATGCAGATACTTCCGTTCCAGCAAGTGTGTAACGGTAAATATTATCAATAAACATCAATACATCACGACCTTCATCACGAAAATATTCTGCCATGGTCAAACCGGTTAAGGCAACACGAAGACGGTTACCCGGCGGCTCATTCATCTGGCCATAAACCAGTGCCACTTTATCTAAAACGCCGCCTTCCTGCATTTCATAGTAGAAATCATTACCCTCGCGAGTACGTTCACCAACACCGGCAAACACAGAAAAACCAGAGTGCTCTACCGCAATATTACGAATCAATTCCATCAGGGTGACGGTTTTACCCACACCGGCACCACCGAACAAACCAATTTTACCGCCTTTGGATATCGGCATAACCAGGTCAATCACTTTAATGCCAGTTTCCAGAATTTCGGTTGCTGAAGATTGCTCCTCAAATTTAGGCGGTTTACGATGAATCGCCATGGTTTCTTCATGACCAATATCACCCTGATTATCAATAGGATTGCCCAATACGTCCATGATACGGCCTAATGTTTTCTGGCCAACAGGAACACGAATGGCACCACCAGTGTTGTTAACTTCCATGCCACGGCGTAAACCCTCAGATGGGCCCATGGCAATTGCACGAACAACACCATCGCCTAACTGCGCCTGAACTTCCATAGTTAAACCGGTTTCATCCAGTTTCAGCGCGTCATAAACTTTAGGAATGGAGTCCCGTGGAAATTCGACATCAATAACCGCGCCGATAATTTCTACTACGTTTCCGGTGCTCATGATTTTATCCTCTGTGGTAATTTAGCAATACTTAAATATTAATAATGTTTTGTCTGTGTAATCATTACAGGCAGATAGAAGGGTGGATGCGCGCTTTGCTTATCCACCCTACAAACCAGCGGCTATGAAACAGCCGATGCACCTGCCACAATCTCGGATATTTCCTGAGTAATGGCTGACTGACGCGCTTTGTTATAAATTGTTTGTAATTCTTTAATAATATCTGATGCATTGTCGGTTGCGCTTTTCATTGCAATCATACGTGCTGACATTTCACAGGCAATATTTTCAACCACACCCTTATAAACCTGAGACTCAATAAAACGCATCATTATCGCATCAACAATGGGTTTAGTATCGGGTTCGTACATGTAATCCCAGTGATGCTCCAGCTTGGTATCAATTTCGCCACCGACTGGGATCAACTGCACAATTGTTGGCACCTGCGACATGGTATTTTCAAACACATTACTGACCAGAAATAAACGATCAATTTTGCCTTCATCATAAGCATCCAGCATCACTTTCACTGTGCCTATCAACTCTTCATTTGAAGGCTGATCACCCAAATTGGCTATCTGTGAAACAAGATCACTTCCGAAACGTGAAAAAAACGCTGCTGATTTTTTACCGATGGCACAGATATCAATTTCAACACCTTTTGCCTGCCAGTCAGCCATTTCGTTTACCGCAGCTTTAAACATGTTGGTATTTAAACCACCACACAAGCCACGATCAGTTGCCACTACTATATAGCCAACACGTTTAACCTGTTCGCGATTCTGCAGATAAGGATGTTTGTACTCACAATTCGCCTGCGCAAGATGGTTTAAAACATTGCGCATTTGCTCTGCATAAGGGCGTGAAGCACGCATACGTTCCTGTGCTTTGCGCATTTTGCTGGCCGCAACCATTTCCATTGCTTTGGTGATCTTTTGCGTATTTTGTATACTTTTGATCTGGGTGCGTATTTCTTTAGCGCCTGCCATAGTGTTTTCCTAATTATGAATTATGAGTTATGAATGCTGAATTATTCTTTGGTGTTGTATTTGTATTTGTTCTTTTGTTTTTCATTCATAATTCAGCACTCATCATTCATCATTAATAAACCCCGTTCGCTTTAAAGTTATCTAAAGCTGATTTCATCTCTGCTGCAATATCATCATTGAAATCGCCTGATTCATTAATTTTGGTCATTAAATCAGCGTGGTTGCTCTTCATGTCTGCTAGCATGGCTGCTTCATAATCGACAATCTTTTTAACATCAACTTCATCAAGGAAGCCTTCATTAGCCGCATATAAACTCATCGCCATTTCAGCCACAGACAGTGGAGAGTACTGTGCCTGTTTCATCAACTCGGTAACCCGTTGGCCACGTTCCAACTGAGCACGTGTTATATCATCAAGGTCAGAGGCAAATTGAGCAAAGGCCGCTAATTCACGATATTGCGCTAATATCAGACGTACACCGCCACCTAATTTTTTAATAATGGTAGTTTGTGCTGCACCACCTACGCGTGATACTGACAGACCGGCATTAATCGCCGGACGTATACCGGAGTTAAATAAATCCGTTTCCAGGAAGATCTGACCATCAGTAATTGAGATCACATTGGTTGGTACGAAGGCGGAAACGTCACCCTCCTGAGTTTCAATAATCGGCAATGCGGTTAGTGAACCGGTCTTGCCTTTCACTTCACCATTAGTAAATTTTTCTACATATTCAACATTTACCCGTGAAGCACGTTCTAATAAACGTGAATGCAAGTAGAACACATCACCCGGATAGGCTTCACGTCCCGGTGGACGACGTAATAACAAAGAAACCTGACGATATGCCCAGGCCTGTTTGGTTAAATCGTCATAAATAATTAATGCATCCTGACCACGGTCACGGAAGTATTCACCCATGGTGCAACCGGAGTAGGGTGCGATGTATTGCATGGCTGCAGATTCAGCGGCACTGGCGGCAACCACAGTGGTGTGCTCCATGGCACCATGTTCTTCCAGTTTACGAACAAGATTGGCAACCGTTGATGCTTTTTGACCAACCGCAACATAAATACATTTAACACCGGTGGTTGCCTGGTTGATGATGGCATCAACCGCTACCGCAGTTTTACCTGTCTGGCGGTCACCAATAATCAATTCACGTTGACCTCGACCAATTGGCACCATGGCATCAATCGCTTTCAGACCGGTTTGTACTGGCTGATCAACCGATTTACGTTCAATCACACCGGGGGCAATTTTTTCAATAGGTGCGGTGAGTTTTGTATCAATCGGGCCTTTGCCGTCAATTGGCATACCCAGCGCATCAACCACGCGACCTAACATTGCTTCACCAATGGGGACTTCTAAAATACGCCCAGTACATTTAGCGGTATCGCCTTCACTCAAATGGCCATACGCACCCAAAACCACCGCACCAACTGAGTCGCGTTCCAGGTTTAACGCCATGGCAAATGTGTCACCGGGTAATTCGATCATCTCGCCTTGCATGGCATCGGCAAGCCCATGAATTCGGATAATGCCGTCAGTCAGGCTGACAATGGTACCTTCGGTACGTGCTTCAACTTTATGATCAAAGCTTTCAATTCGTGATTTAATCAGTTCACTAATTTCTGATGGATTGAGTTGCATGTGTGCCTCTTATCGTCCTAATGAAAGTGCGAGTGAATCAAGTTGCGATTTCATCGACGCGTCAATAATAGTGTCACCGGCCTTGATAATGACTCCACCAATCAATGATTTATCAATCGTTGTGGTCATCGTTACATCACAGCCAAGTTTTTTCTTCAAAGTGTTAACTAATTCGTTTGTTTCTTTGGCGGTTAATTTAAAAGCCGAAACCACCTCAGCTTCAACTTTATTTTCAGCCTTTGCACGAGCGGCTTCAAACTGCTCAACAACATCAGGCATCATCTTCAGGCGGCCATTCTCAGCCATTAGCTTGACCAGATTCTGCTGTTGCTTTGTCAGGCTATCACCCAAAACCTGAATGACCAGCTCACCTTTCTGGACTTTTCCTAATTCAGGAGCATCCAGCAGCTCGCTCATTTGACTGTCGCTAATCACATTCGCAAGGTTTGCCAGTGCATCACCCCATGAATCCAGGCTTTCGCTTTCATAGGCTGTGCTATAAACAGCATTCGCATAAGGTCTTGCTACAGTAGTAAAGTCTGACATGGTTTGTTTCTATCCAAATAAACGGCAATTAAAGTTGCGCTGCCAGCTCATTCAATGTGGCGGCATGAACCTTTTTATCGACTTCACGTTTAAGCACTTTTTCAGCACCGACAATGGCCAAAACAACCACTTCCTGTCGTAACTGCTCACGTGCACGATTTGTTTCCTGCTCAATTTCAGCATTAGCGCCAACAACAATACGGTTTGCTTCAGTCTTCGCATCGCCTTTCGCTTCTTCGACTATTTCACTGGCACGTTTCTGTGCCTGCGTAATGATGTCAGAAGCCTGGCCTTTTGCTTCTTTAATATGTTCAGTCGCACGTTTTTCAGCTAATTCCTGTGCATGCTGACCACGTTCAGCGGCAGCAAGTCCATCAGCAATTTCTTTTCTGCGAGCCTCTAACGCGCCAATAACAGGCGGCCAGATGAATTTCATGCAGAACCAGACAAACAATGCGAAGGTGATCGATTGTCCGATTAAGGTTAGGTTAATGTTCATTAATGAGCTCCGCCAGGGTTTTTAAAAACACCCTTTAATTCTTAAATAGGCTTTATTTAATACCAGGGTTTAACTAAGGCTTAAAACCGCCCTAACCTTAAATAACAGCAAATAGAATATAGAAAGCGATACCTACGCCAATCATTGGAACCGCGTCAACCAGACCCATGACAATGAAAAACTGGGTACGTAACATTGGCAGTAACTCAGGCTGGCGAGCAATACCTTCAATAAAACGCGCACCTAAAATGCCGATGCCGATGGCAGCGCCCATAGCGCCCATACCTAAAAGCATTGCGCCTGCGATATATAACAATGAAGCTTCCATTGTGGTCTCCTAATTAATAAATGTTAAAAGTTAAAAATCTGATTCTTTTGACCTGACTTGCTGGTCAATTCTCTAGTGATGGTGGTGTGCCATTTCCATATAAACAACCGCCAGGGTCATAAAGATGAATGCCTGCAGGGTAATAATCAGGACATGAAACACCGCCCACGCCCACTGTAATACACCAGCAAAAACAAACAGCGTTAAACCACTACCATATAATAAAGCAATTAAAATAAAGATCATTTCGCCTGCGTACAGGTTACCAAACAAACGTAGCGATAAAGAAATTGGTTTAGAAATAAGACCAACAAACTCAAGAAAGAAGTTAATTGGAATAAGAAATATCTTAACCGGCAGGCTTTTCGCCTCAAATGGCTGCATGGTTAACTCCGCCATAAAGCCACCAATGCCTTTAATTTTGACACTGTAAAACATGGTTAACGCAAAAATTGCTAACGCCATGCCGAATGTGGCATTGGGATCAGTTGTTGGTACTATTTTAAAATACACATGATGCGGGTCTACACCAAATACACCTGAGCCAACAATGCCTGCCAATTGAGGCAACCAGTCTACCGGCACTAAATCCATTAGATTCATTAATAAAATCCAGATGAAAAGGGTAAGCGCCATAGGTGCCACCAATGGATTCTTTCCGGTAAAGGAGTCACGCACATTACTGTCAATAAACTCAATCACCCATTCCACAAAGTTTTGTAAACCACCCGGCACGCCTTCAGTGGCATATTTAGCGGCTTTGTGAAAGAAAAATAGAAAGACCACACCCAACATGATTGAAAACAACATGGTATCAACATGAACTGCCATGAAGCCCATATCTTTAGCTTCCTGAGCGGTGTGCGCAAAACCCCAGCTACCCGCGTTATCATAACCTTCAGGAAACTTGCCATAGGTAAGATTTTGCAAATGATGCTTGATGTATTCGCTTGCTGTCTGGGCTTCACCAGCCATAATCACTCTCTATCTTTTGTAACTATTCAGCTAACCCTTAAAAACCGCCAGCTCTTCGTTGAAAAATGGGGGGCTACGTAGTAGTAAACATGCGTAAACTCACATTTTTCGCCTTGATCTGACGATTTTTAATGGTAATCTGAGTAGTTACACTCTGTTTTAATTATGCCATCCTTTGTCTCGCAAACGGCACGTTCTAAGCATTGTCTCTATAACTTAAATGTATGCGGTGCTAGTGTTTAGTAAAAACATTCTGCACCACAGGGGTCATATGTATCAGTAAGTATGTAAGCAATAAAGCAACGATACTAATCGGCTTTATCAAAACAAACGCAATCACAAACATCGCGCCGGTAAATACAAATTTGTAAATCTCGCCAACATAAAACGTGGTCAGCAAGGTTGTCGCGGCTACTGTCGGTTTTACTCGAAAAACTTTAAGTGCAAACCAGGCATTTGCCAGTGTAGCAATTAGCCCTCCAGTTAGCGACGAATAAGCGACAACATACGGCATCGCATAATCAAAAACAGGATCAAAAAAAAGCAATAAAACAGACAATACAATCGTTGCCAGCAACTGCGTTAAAATAAATCGAAACGCCTGTTGTTGAGAACGCTGGTGTGGCTCTGCCAGCTGCTGCTCTAGCTGTTTCCGGTCCAGTTGTTCCTTATCCTGGTGTTGCAGGTCTGACTGAACCTCTGGACGCTTTTCAGAATCTGCTTGGTTAAGCGACCTTTCTGCATCTAACTGATCTTGTTGCATAGTTTTTTTGTGCATTCCAACCAGCACCACTCGCAGCTTTTAAAAAAAACGGTCAGCGGGCTAAGAATGCGCGCGAATTATATAAGACAGGGGCATTTAAGGTCAAGGAATGAATCTAATCATAACGTAATTCTATAGTAGAAAAAGCTAATCTTGTTGCCTGAGGCTAGTCATAATCATGTTGAACACCTACCGGGAGGCTATCCAGTAACAGGAAGTGTAATTTGTCGTAGGGTAAGACGTTTTTTGCCCACTCTAGCAATTACCAACTCTTGTTATCAATATTCGAGTTATTCTCGGGACGGCTACTGTTTCACCTCACTCAAACATTCGCGAATCTGCTGTGCAAGGCCAGCCTGTGTGTATGGCTTACTGATTAAATGCGCGTCAAATCGTGCCTGACCATTACGTGCGACTGCCATTTCAGTGTAACCTGATGTTAGCAGTACTTTAAGATCAGGGTATTTTGTTACCGCTTGTTCTGCCAGCTCGTAACCATTAATACCACCAGGCATCACCACATCGCTGAACAGCAGGTCGATACCCGATTCTTTTTCCAGTTGTTGTAATGCCTGTTGTCCATTGCTGGCAGCTAATACTTTATAACCTAGCTCCCTCAACAGTTCTTCAACTAATTCCAGCAATGCCTGTTCATCGTCAACCACCAGTATGGTTTCCTTACCACCCCGCAGGTCTGCGCTGTCTATCTGCTTCGCTTCCGTGTGCTGCACTTCATTTTGTGACAGCGGCAAATACAGCCTGAATGTTGTACCAATATCCGGCTCAGAGTAAACCTTAATATGCCCGCCTGATCGCTTAATGAAACCAAACACCATCGATAAACCCAGACCGGTTCCTTTACCCCTGTTCTTTGGTGGTAAAAAACGGCTCAAAAATGTTCGCCTGTTGCGCCTGCGGGATACCGCTACCGTTGTCACTTATCGCCAGTTGTATGTATTGACCGGCAATAACGCCCGGGTTAATAGTGCAATAAGCTTCATCCAGCGTACTGTTGAACGTCTCGATACTCAATTTGCCATGCCCCGCCATCGCATCACGTGCATTTAACACCAGATTGAGCAGGGCATCCTCGAAATCGCCACAATCAATGTCGGTTTTCCACAGATTGGTATCAAGGTGATATTTCACCTCAACCTGCGGAGTGAGTGAGCGATGAATCAAACTCTCCATATTACTAATCACGCGATTTATATCAGTGGTTTTAACGCTAGCCGCCTCACTACGTGAAAAAGCCAGCAACCGTCTGGTCAGGGTAGCCGCTCGCTCACTGGAGTGTTTGATGTTGTTTATGCGTTTTTGTGCTTTTTCGTCGGCAACAATATGGCGCTCAAGCAACTCCAGGTTACCGAGAATAATACCAAGAATGTTATTAAAATCATGTGCAATACCGCCGGTGAGCTGTCCGACAGCATCCATCTTTTGTGCGCGGCGCAGGGCTTCTTCTGTTTGTTTGTGCTCGGTAATGTCAAAGAAATAACCACGCATCAGAACAGACTTGTCCTTTTGTTGAATAACGGTGACTTCATCACGAATCCATATTATTTTTCCTTCGGCTGTAATCGCACGGTATTCAATAGTATGATCCTGCCCCTTTGCAGTTTCTAGCTGGCAGTAATTGATTGTATCGGCTTTATCGTCTGCATGGATGTGGTCTGCCCAGCTATTGAAATCATGCCATTGTTCTGCTGGGTAGCCCATAAGTTCAACTATCCCCGGCCCGATGTAGGTGAAACACTGAGACACCAGATCAAATTCCCAGGCCACGGCGGCAGTGGTTTCGACCAGGTTACGATACAATTTTTCACTCGCCTGTAGCTTTATTTTGCTCCTGGAATTTTCTTCACGCAGACGATATTGCTCACTAACATCATTGAACACCAGCACCATACCCAGTATTTCACTGCTGTCTTTTTCTCGAATAGGGGCGGCAGAATCGGCAATTTGATACTCTGTGCCACTTCTGGAAATTAATGTAGTATGGTTACTTAGATAAACGGTTTCGCCTGTTGCCAGCACTTTTTCGACGGGGTTTTCAATGGTTTCGCGGGTACTGGCATCAATAATGGGGAAAATAGTTTTTACTGGTTGACCTAACGCTTCTTCATTTGACCAGCCGGTAAGATGTTCCGCTACCGGGTTCAATAGTGTTAACCTGCCTTCCTTATCGGTAACGATTACCGCATCACCAATAGAATTTAGCGTGATAGACAGGTTTTCTTCACTAATTCGTAGTTGTTCACGGCTTTGTTCAAGACGCCTTAATGTACGATGTTGTTTTTCTATCATCTGATTCAGCGCCAGAAAGGTACTGCTTTGTGGGACACCTGCATGCAGGCGTATAATCAATTGTGCCAACTGCCCATCTTTGGCGGGTGACACCAGAAAACCTTCACAGTCGGGAATTTTAATAACTGAATCAGGTCGGGAGCAATGAAATGCCAGACGCATCGGACGGCGACTACGGCTACAGGGTTTTAATTTTTCCCTTATTTTTTCACGTGGCAACCCCGTTAGTTCAGCTAGATTAAAACCAACCAGCTGCTCTGCTTTTTTCTCGAACTGGCGAAGTGCAACACGGTTAACAGCCAGAATTTCACCGTCAGCCGCCACCAACAACATACCCTCAGGAAGTTGCTCAGCCAGTAACAAAAACCCATCCGTTTGTATCATGGCAGCTATCCCTTATAGTACTCGTTTCCTTGAGCGGCTTCCGCTTCGTCACTATGCTGCAGATAAATTTCTATTAGACAGCCTGCATCACCCATGGCAATGGTTTTCGCCAGATGCACTTTAGCGTAACCTAGATTCTCGGCGGCAACGGTACCAAACACATTGGAAGTCACCATACACAAAGACGGTCTGCCGATGACTTTTTCGGCGAAAGGGCAGGAGGTGGTTTGCACGACTATCTTTTCAGCATCTTCTGAGACCAGACTGAAATTACCTTTAATACGCTGCTTGAGGTCAACCAAAACAGCTGCAACCTGTTCGCGATTCAGACTGGATACATTCAAAGCCTGACGATAACTCTGGTTGATGTCGTCACCCATTTTCTGACCGACGATGGAGATAAAACCGGATGCTTCTTCCACACCTATTACATCCTGCAATGTGCCTGAAAGATGGCGCAATAACTCACGCATAAATTCATCGCGCTCCAGTGCGACATTCAACTCAGAAATATCGGTGTTTATAGACTGGCTCATAGCTGACTCCTTCAGTTTTTTGATTAAATTGCCCTACGAACGGTTAAGCACGACTCTTTATTAAAAATTATCAGTATCAATCTCGATTTTAACCACCAAACAGCGTCAGGCTTGAAATGACTGGTTTCGACACTTAACAGAAGTTGGCAGTTTGCAGTTTGCAGTTGGCAGTAAAAGCAAAACCAGTGTTTTTGCCAGTCAGATCGCGGCTTTTAAGTGCTTTTGTTTTTAACTGCAAACTGCCAACTGATAACTTCCAACTTCTCTTTATGACCGTACTCAGCCATTCAATCAATGAGTAAATCGGTCACTCTTTATCAGGTCATGTCAAAGCTACTACAAACTATCTACGATTCAATTTTACTTAAAATACCCTCAAGCACATTTAAATTGGAATAGTTTATCTCCACGGTGCCCTTACCTTTGCCCTTTTGCTTTATCTGAACCTGCGCCCCCAGATATTCAGTTAGCCGCTGTTCCAACTTAATAATATCGGGATCTTTTCGCGTGACTTTAGCTTTTTTTGCTGGCGCGGATATCTTGCGAATCAAAGCCTCGGTTTCACGCACCGATAAACCTTTTCTGGCCACATCTTTCGCTACTCGGCTTTGCTCTAACCCATCAATCGCCAGTAAAGCGCGGGCATGACCCATTTCTATGTCTCGCATTGCCAGCAAGGTTTTAACGTCCGGGTTCAAATCCTGCAAGCGTAACAAATTACTCACGGTGGCACGCGAACGCGCCACGGTATCGGCAACCTGTTGATGGGTCATACTGAATTCATCAATCAAACGTTTTAAGGCGCTGGATTCTTCCAGCGGGTTTAAATTTTCACGCTGAATATTTTCGATTAGCGAAACGGCGGCGGCTGTCTGGTCGTCAAAGGTTTTAATAACAGCAGGAATATTTGATAAACCGGCTTTTTGTGTCGCTCGCCAGCGCCGTTCACCAGCTACAATCTCAAAACGTCCTTTACCTTTTACACCGGTTTTTTCTCGAACCACAATGGGCTGCACCACGCCCTGGGTAGAAATAGAATCAGCCAGCTCCTGTAAACTTTCTTCATCAAAATGCTCGCGTGGCTGCCACGGGCCTCGCTCAATCAGGTCAACATCGATGTGACGTAACTCATTTTCGGTTTTTGCCTGCATCATGGATTCAACATCACTGTTGCCTAATAATGCAGTTAAACCGCGACCCAGACCACGATTTAGGCCTTTTTTCTTTACCACCATATTTTAAACCTGTTCTTTAAAAGCTAAACCAATGATGCCGCCGCCCTGGCACGGCTTTCACGTCGTAACATCTCACCTGCCAATGACAAATAGGCCAATGCACCCCGCGAAGTTTTTTCATATAACAATGCCGGCAAACCATAGCTGGGTGCTTCTGCCAACCGTACGTTACGCGGTACAATGGTGCGATATACGCGATCACCAAAATGCTCAATTAATTGTGCAGAAACATCATTTGCCAGGGTGTTACGAGTATCAAACATAGTGCGCAATAAACCTTCAATTTTTAAATTGGGGTTAACGCTTGAGCGCACCTGCTCAATCGTTTCCATTAATGCGGTCAGACCTTCCAGCGCATAGTATTCGCACTGCATGGGAATAATCACCCCGTCAGATGCCACCAGTGCGTTCAGGGTGAGCATGTTCAATGCGGGTGGGCAGTCAATTAAGACATAATCATATTCATCAACAATGGGCGCGATACTGGTCTTAAGAGATCGGAAGAGCACAC
>JAFLJY010000148.1 GCA_022712755.1 Gammaproteobacteria bacterium | reverse complement strand
GGTCATTAGCGGACATTTAAAAATCAAAAACATTTCACCGCAGAGACGCAGAGGCGCAGAGAAAAACAAATCTATGTTTGTAACAACGTAGGTCGGGCAATGCCTGCCCTACATTAAAATGTTTTTCTCTGCGCCTCTGCGGTGAAATGTTTTAATGTCTGTTATGTGTCGAAATCAGTCATTCAATATCTGATACTGTCTGTTGGATGAAATGCAGACATATACAATTCAGGTTTATTTAAAGCTTTGTACAAAACATCTATTCTGCCTGCAAAGCTCCTACTATTTCTTTTTTGATATGACGATACGTTTTTTAATTTTCTGGTAGAAGATTTCATAACGGTCGGCAAGTTTGTTTAGCCAGGCTTTACGTTTGCTATTGGTTTCTTTCTCTTCAAGTTGTTGGGCAAGGTGACTTATCACGGGTAAAACTTTTAACTGGCTGAGCAGCAGATTTTTTTCAAAATTATCAGACTCAAATAAAAACTCTTTGGCCATTGCCAAACGTAATGAATCAAGCGTGGCTTTACCAATAGATTTTTCTGAAAATTCTTCAAACACAAAAGCCGGTTTTGCTCTGGCAAGTTTTTCAAGCTCGTCCACAGCCTGTTTTGAGGTGTCGGCAATAGCATCAATCAATTTTGTTGAGCTGTCGCTGATACCTGAAAAGGTAATGACCATCTTTGCACGCCTGACAGTTGTCAGATTTTGTTCGTCTTCAAGGAAAAGTTTGAGTACGCTATAACCAGCTGCATTAGCATTAGTTGCTGGTTGAATATTTGCATTAGTAACAGGGTTACTGCCGATTGCAATAATGCCTGTTAAGCTTGTAATAAATATGATTTTGTAGAGGGATGTCATGAAAGTCTGGTTTATTTTTGTTAGCAATATCTGACTGTTGCAGATTAAAAGAGTAACTTCTCAATAAGTCTGGGCGGTATAGAGTTTTGAGACTGTCGGTAGCATGGAGGCTACCGTCAAGCCTACAGGGATGGTGGAAAAAATGCTCCTGCATTTACCACACTTCCTACATCCATGTAGGTCGTATATGGCGTGTCACAAAACTCTATACCGCCCAGACTTATTGAGAAGTTACCTAAAAGAGTTAAAATTGTGAATTTAAGATTAGCGCAGATTTATGATACGCAGCATTACATAGAAGAGGTATGGCTGATGTTTATTGGTAATAGATAGAGATTCAGATTGCCATAATAACCAGGTGTAACTTGATAACAATGTATAATTAGCGACTAAAAAAATAGCATTATGGCACCTGAATTGGTTTCATAAGCAACCATTAGATACTGATTAGTTATTATTTACAACAACCGAGGAAACGCATGTACAAAACGCTTACCAGCTCTTTAGCTCTAACACTAGCACTAAATACAATGGTATTTGCAGAGGCAGAAAATAAAACAAAGAAAGTTATGATTAGCCCTGGTATTTACAGTATTGATGTAAAACATGACGGCAAAACTGTCACTATAAAACGAAATCAGAATCGTAAAAATAGTATTAGCCAGTACTACCAGTCAACACATCGTGGCATGATCCAGGCAATGTCACCATTTAAGCCCCACTCGGTAGAAACCATTGGTGCGTTGGAAATGATTGATTACCTGAAACAAAAAACCGCAGGAAAAGAATCACTCATCATTATAGATTCACGCACTGAATTCTGGGTAAAACGTGGCATCATTCCAGGTGCAGTGAATATCCCATTTACCGCATTTGATGAGAACGACCGTGCAATTGAAATCATGGAAGAAAAATTTGACGTATTAAGCACGGGTAGTGCGCTGGACTTCACCAATGCTAAAACATTGGTTATGTACTGCAATGGAATCTGGTGTGGTCAGTCACCGGCTGCTATTAAGAAGTTGCTGAGTTTTGGTTACCCTGCGGCAAAGATTAAATATTTCCGTGGTGGCATGCAAAACTGGGAATCACTGGGTTTAACTGTGGCGAAGCCGGACTAAATTGAGTGCTGAGTTTTTAATTTATGTCTGTGTTGCATTACTGAGCCGGCAGACTCGTGCCTTGTAGCGCTCACATTCACTCAAATAGTTTTCGGTGCTTTTAAGCATGGGGGTGCGGGCTCGGGTGATAAAAGCGATCAGCCGGACACCTGCCTTAAGCATCTGCCGGACATCTAAAACGTCAAGTAGTGGAACACTGGCAGAGGAGGCGAGGGGTTTGGGTTTGAAATTCGTCACCTCTTCACCGGCCACCACAAAATCTGACCAGACATCGAAGATGTTATCGTCGGTGCGTAATGTTTCACACTTTTGTCGGGCGGCTTTTGCATAGTCCAGAATCAACTGAGAAAGCCCGGTGAAACGTGGATCACTCTTAACACAGTTGGACATATAAGCAGCCGCCTGGTCAATGTTTTTCATGGTCATTGCGATCTTGATGTATCGGCTTTCGTAAAAGTCTTCAATTGACATAATGAAAGCCTTAAAGGGTTCTCCCCAGAGTTCATCAATCCCTTCATCACCATTACGGTGTTTAACCAGTTTGCCAAATTCCAGTGCCTCGCGAAGACATAGGCCACATGTGTGCATCAGGTCGTTCTCAGGCAGTATCTCAACGCCACTGGCTTCCAGCTCGACAAGATGGGTGAAAATGTCGGCGGCACGGTTAAACAGGGCACCGGCGAGCATGGCTCCCTTTACACGCTTTTTTTTGGGGTCGTGTTCAGCTTCGTAAGCAGCTCGAACATTATTGAGCAACCTTCCCGGGATATTGATGCCGTGCTCCATATGGTTGAACAAGCGGCGCGTCAATGAATGGATTAGATGCTTCTTTGCTGAGAGGTTGTCCACAGGCGGTGGGTAGCATTTTATCCAGTAACCTTCGTAATAAACGTTGGTAACGCCATTTATTTTCTTGTGAAAACCATTTTTAATAGTCTGGTTCATTATATATGACAACCCTTATTATTTGTTTTCCTCATGGGAAATTATAACCGATGTTGT
>JAFLJY010000147.1 GCA_022712755.1 Gammaproteobacteria bacterium | reverse complement strand
TACCTGGCCGCTAAAATCTGAATTTAGCATATTGCTATCTTCCCCAACCAGGCGCAGCTGCATACCATCTACCAGGCTGATGGATAAAGGGTTGGTATCTGCAGAATGATATAACCATGCCAATCCCAGTACATGATCACTTAAAGCAGGATCACTTAAACCTGACCAGGGCTGTGTACCGTTTGCAATACCGTGATCGCCGGTTTGCTCATAGGTTTGGTCATAAGTTATTCCAAATAACAGGCTCCATTGTTTTTGTATACGCCTGTTATGAAACGCCCACGTTAAACTAGCTACATCACGCCGGGTAATTTGATTTATCCCGCCAGTGCTATCCAGAAAAATGTCATTGATCCTGGCCCATGAAAGAAAAAGACGATCCGTATAACCATAACCTAAACTAACAGCCGGTTCGTCCAGACGGGTATCATAACTTGCTGTCAAAAAATAATGATGAATGCCAAGTGCATCTGCGCCAGCTGTTGTTAGCCCCCATTGGGCTCGTTGCTCGCTAAATTCAAACGAGGGGAACCACCAGCGAGGTGACAGGCTATTCCATGGCGAATAGTTATCTTGCTCCTGCGTGCTAATCTTATAATTTATTAATTGCAGATGGTCATCTTTAAAGAAAGTGGCTTCGGCGATGAACACTTTATTTATCGACTTATCATGTAGCTCATCATGCAACTCATCATGTAGCCCAACGCTTTCAAGACCGTCCACCTCTGCTTTATCCGGCATCATTTTATCCACTACCATTTCATCCATGATTATTTCATAGATGGCAAAACCCTCAGCACTATATCCTGAATAATAAATACTACCGTTTTCATGGGGTTGACTTGATTGAAAGGCACCACCAATTAGATTAGTCAGTTGTTCTACTTTTTCCGCTTTTAAATGACCCGGGAAATGATAACGGTACAGATTGTACACCCCGTCTGCTTCCATACTAAAAAGAATGTCACCACTCTGCGTATATTGCGGATAGGCTGCAATACTCGTTCCTTGAGTAACTTGTCGCCACTGTTTTTGTTTGATATCAAAAAGCTCGATGTTCCAGCCATATCCTTTACGCCACACCGATGCAACAACCTGTTTGCCATCTTTTGAAACATCAATCTGCCCAATAATTTCATTATCTTTTGCCTGCCACAATACGGTCTTTAGTTGTGCCTCTTCATCCAGCTGCTGTAATTCAAATTTACCCGCATTATGGTGTACAGCCATTATCTGTTTGCCATCAGGAAACCAACTGGCAAATAAATAACGACCACATTGTGTTAAGCGTTTTAATTTTTTAGTATCGAAATGGTAACGATAAATATCACTGTATATCGTGTAATTATTACAAAACTCATTTTGAGTCAGCAACAATCCCGCAGTAACATGCAAGTCCAGTTGTGCTTCACCATTTAAATCAATTAATGCCTGTGATTTACCCTCGCTGTTAATGTGCATAAGGCTTGCACGTTGATAACCATTATTTTGCACATAATAAACCTCAACACCCTTTTTATTCTTTATCGCACGGACTGAGTTTGTTCTGTACGCGTCTTGAGATAGCTGTTTATTTACAGTCATTCCTTTTGCTTTTATGGCTTTTATCTGTGGCTGAAATTTATTATGTAACCATTGCTTATACTCTTGCCATAACAGTGTTAAATTTTTACCCAGTATTTTGTTTGCATTGGTATTAATAAAAAATGGAAATAAATTATCACTATACTCTTCAATCCATAACTGTAATTTGTCAGCACCATATCGCTCAGTTATAAATTGCATAAAATAAACACCGTATAAATATCGCGTAGTCCCTGCCGGCCATGTGACAACCGGTAAATTAACATGCGAAATGGACTGCAGGCCTTTTGCAACTTCCTGACGCATCATTGTGGCAAACATCGCGCTTTGCCCACGACCGATACCACGTTCTATATCGGTTTCTTTGTGTGTTGCCAGCCCTTCCATTATCCATGAAGGCTGAAACAGATTTGGAAATAAAAAGAAAAAACGACCAAAGACATTTCTTAAATATTCTGGCGCTCCTGCACTTTTATCTAAATGAATTATATGTGTGTATTCATGTACGATAATGGTTGTTAACCAGTCATCAAAATCTTCCAGGGTATTAACACTACTCGGCGGGGCTAAAAATATTACGCTATGATTAAAAAAAAGCGGGGAGGCAAATCCATTTGGCTGATCAGTTTCATCACTGAGCACAAGGTGGGTTTTATCTTTGGGTGTCCAGTTTAGTTCTTTTGTTAAACGGTAATGAGCTGACTCGGCAATAGCCAACACTCTTGTCGCTATGGTTTTATTGCCTTGCGCATAATGCACGTAAAGATTTTTATTTTCTATGGTTTTCCAGTTTAGACCTGGGTCGACAGCAAAAGCATTATTGCTAAAAAAATTAAAGCTGAAAAATATAAAACTGCAGGCAAGTAAAAAAAAACCTTTTGTTATAGACATGTTGTTATAGGCATGACTTAGTTATTTTGACCCTTAACCCTGACTGTTTTTACATGTTTATTTTTGGCTCTATGCGAATCGTTGTTTCTCGTTCCCACGCTCCTGCGTGGGAATG
>JAFLJY010000146.1 GCA_022712755.1 Gammaproteobacteria bacterium | reverse complement strand
AGTGATACGCTTATTGAGATGCCTGAAAATAAAAAACCAGATCGCAAAGATGATTTATGGCTAAAATAAAAAACCAAAATGAAAACATTAATGTGAAATTAGACTACAAATAAATTATTCCGCTAAAGGACAGAGGAAAAGATCATGAACAACACGATACTACTCATCATTGCTATCATCAGCATCCTGCCCCTGCCCATCTGGGTAGTCAAACGGGCAAACCGGCAACGCCCATATAAAGCGGTGCTGTTATTGGCTTTTATAACCACAGGTGCGCTGTTCTATGCCGTAGTTAGCAATTATTTCAGCGCACAGATCAACCCATACCTGATCGCCGCTGTGTATTATGGCGCTGCCACCTGCGCGACTACCCTGGTGTTTTTGTTCTTCAGCCATAAAAGCGAAGGTTTTACGGCACAATACCAACGACTGGAACAGGATCGCTGGCAGAGGTTTAAAACCCGTCCGGCAAAACCTGCGCGTTCTCGGCGGGATCGGAGACGAGATCAAGATGATGATTACAAAACAGGAATATATGGAGGGCATGGTTTTGGGGGGGTGTCCTTCAGATCATTTGCACACCAATATGACTTTTATGATGACGATTAAATTAGATGGGTAAATAATTTATTTACCCATTTTACCAAAACCAATTCTGTTAAGTTGACCACTCATTTCATTTGTACTTTGCCCCAACTTACTAACATTCTGCCCAGCCAAAGTCATAATAAACAAAAACAACGCAGGCACCGCGATATACAAAATAGTAAACACTAAATCCAGCAAATAGCGGTTAACGCCTTGCGTTAACACGCTACCGATATGGCTAATATCGGGGTACATGGAAACATATAACCTGGCATCAATGTAGTCGGCAAACACCCACAGGGATGTAAAAAACCGCACCCCTAGAATCAGAAAGATCATGGTGATAATACTGTCAATATCGTATTCAGAGATGACAAAGTAAAAAATCATCAGACCATAGAGCATCATTAATAGCGTTGCCTGTATCATCGGCGCGGCGTTTTTGACAATAAACATGGTGACATAAAAGTCTTTCATGGTATCGGCTAAATCATAGGCCATCGCAGCCGCACCAGTCGCGGCAGCTACTCCAACCGTACTGCCAGTAGCAAATGTTGCCGCCACCGCTATTGCACCAGCCGCTGTGCCATCAACACTGGTTGCCACCTGCGCCGCAGAAGCTGCGCGCACTCCGGAAAAATCATATTTATCCGCTGTAAAAACGGGTGGGTTAATACCAGCGTATCGTTTTATAATCAAGTCCTCCAGTGCGCCGGGTTGATTTAAAATGGAGTTTTGTATATGAGCATAGGTGTTTTCAAGTAATCCCTCTATTTTCTGAAAATAGCCGGTTCCCGGTAATGAGTCCCAACCAATTATTTCTATTTTATTTGCCTCAATAGAGTTAATAAGTTTGTTTTTTAATCCGTGAGGCGCACTAGCATTCCACCATTCATCACACAAAGGATAACCCACTAAATCGGTTGTACCTGCGGCCACCTGTTCATTTGAGTATTTATGATCTCTGGTGGCGTTAAACGCCCATCCGGCAACAGGTTCACGCGCCTGCCCTGAGCAACCACTGAGCGAAGTCCTACAGGTAGCACGCGTTATTCCATTCCAGTCATAAAATCCCGGCGTATTCAAATAAAACCGTGATCCAATAAAAAACGGATCAGTTGCATCAACCCAGCTATGTGAACCGCCGGGACCAAAAAAGTTGTGTCTCTCCAGATCGACATATTCCTGATAATCCTCGCCGCGTATCGCTCTGATATACTTTGATTTGGCAGGCATAAAACACTCGTCATAAAAACGCGAATATTCCTGTCGTAGAGCCGGGTCTTTAATGGTCAGATTTCGCAGTTGCTGATCCAGGCCTTTAATATCTTCAAAACAACGAAAAGAGGACATCACCGCTTGATTAATGCCGCCAGATACATTCATCACCAGCCACCATAGTGCCGGTATGCGAACCACGTTGTTATCATTAAAATTGTGATCAAAAGTAGTGCCGGTATTGCCACCACTGACATCCTGCCTGACATTCTCTCCACCAGTGCTGTCCGTACAGGCAACACGATAACGCACTTCATCAATCTCTAAATTAGCAAACGGCACAATAGCAAAACTAAAAACCAGCAAAATAGCGATAACATCATAGGTCATGCGCCGCTGCGAGATGATACTGGCCGGTTTATCATCCTGCGACATAATCGGTTCCTTCCAGTTTTTATATAAGGCCATAAACAACGGGTAATATAAAAAACCGGTGATGGATAAAACCTCAAAGAAAGTCCCGTATAACGACCAGCCAAACATGGTGGTGTATACTTCAAGAAGCGATCCTACGTGCATAATCTAAGCCCTAAGTAATTCTAAGATGATTTAAGACAAAGCGCTTAAATAGCTGCGATGGTTAAATATCAGCTCAAGCGTTATAAATAACGCGATGACCTGCCAGCGATTATTAATAATGTTGCCCAGGTGGGCTTCGCTCCATTGTTTTTTACGCCCAAGCCAGGCTATTACGCCTCGCCAATAAAACATCAGTGCTAAAAACGCTGCCCAGCGAAACAACAAAAAACCAATGCTCATGTCCATTAATGATTGATCCAGATTGCTAATCTGTTCAAGAGATAAACTGGACATGATGGTCAAACCGACAAGCAAAAAGGCAGCCAAAAACCCGGCAATTTTTAAGCCTCGTAGCAAAGAGCCTTTAAACCGCCCTGTCACTTTTCCAGCATTACCAGCGACACGATTATTTTCATGTGTTGTCATTTAAGGTGTTTCAACCCCGCCACCAATAAAGCTTCGCTCACTACGCACAGAGCCTGGACTTGCCCCCATCGCCTCGCGTCTGGTCTTCTCGGCCAGGTTGAGAATGCTGACCGTGGTTTTATTTACCGTGCTGTTTTTTAACGCTAAATCATCATGGATTTGCGATAACATTTCTTCTAACATCGGAAAAGTTGTACCACGAATATACTCAATGGCTGGTGCGCCAGCTGCCGACTCAGCCATATCCGGTGATAGTATTGCCCGGCGCATCATCTGCATAACCAGGAAAACCCGCTCCTGAGTCTCATTCACCGCCAATTCCGATGACAGACGATCCATCATCAGTACGGCCTGCCCGAATCGCAGCTGGTGCAGACCTTCAATTAGTGCGCCTGAAACACGTAGTGAAGTGAATTCGTTTATATCAGAATAGTTATCTTCCTCATAAGCTTTTAGTAATGCAGCATGAATTTGTTCATCCAGATCTTCAACAATGGGGCGCAAACCATCGCCTGTCTTCAATTGTTTTGTGGTAGTTTCATCCAGCACCATATTATGATCGCCGACCACATCTTGTATCCAGTCACCAGCAATAACAGGTGATGCCCATATTTTGACAACAGGTTCTGATGCCATCGCACCAGTAGGTGCGTCTGTTTCTGTTAAATCCGTTGTTCTACCAATCATCATGTTATAACCGGCAATGACAAAATCTCTATTAATTCGGATTGGGTTAGCCGCACTACCTGCTGTCCCTGTACCAAACCATGGCACAGGTGCGGCTGGTTCATCTTTGACCTCTTGATGGATATCAGCCGCATTAGCGTTCGGCTGACTCGAACCTACTGACCATTTGTTGAGCACTGAGGCCTGCATAAAATTACTGTAAGGATTGGAGGTGGGGTCGCGCCGCATCTCTGCCTCAATTTGTTTGCACGACTTATAGGAAAGATTAAACAGCTCCATTGTCTGATCAATGTTCTGCGTGAGAATATTGTACAGCGTTGGGTTGTATTTCATCGCCAGATAACCGGGCAGACCGGCTATGGCGGCTCCGGCAGCCATTTGCAACTGGCCGGGTATTTGTCTGACTTTATCTTTAATCTGATTGATCATCTGTTCGATATTATTATGAAAATCAAATTTACCACAGGAGTAGCTGAACCCAGCCCGTAGTCGCGCACGAATATTAAAAGATCTAAAGCCTGCGCCCGGTCGTGGAATAACCTTACCACCGCCGATATGGTAAATCAGCTCACCAACATCCGCATTGATAGAAGGCCTTGGTTCATTCGCTATAACCATTTGTGGGATGAGTAATGTAAAAAGAAAAAGCAAGGCTATTTTTTTCATGTGTTTTCTCTAAAAACAAATAGGTGATGGGAAGTCGATTGAAGTACTAAGAATATTGCCCTTCATTGGATGAGAACAACACTCCTGGGTGTTGTAATAATTCCAGGCATAGCTGCTGTACTCTGCATTAGGCTCCATGAAATCAAGCGTTGCATCGTTATTATCATAAGCAGGTGTTACCTGACAGGCTTTTACTTCAGGGTAAATCATTTGCCATCGGCCATTGCGGGGATAGTTGCCAGGCAAAGGAACACCAACACGCGTACCATTAGCGCCATCTTTGATATTATTTAACAACACATCCAGTCCTCGCCAGGCAGTAACCGTTCCCACCTTGGCATCATGGTTGCTGTTTACGGCTCCTTCTCTGGGGTACATATGCCCCCATGTCTCCAGACTATTAGGTTTTAATGTGTCATCACTAAGCGGATTCAATATCGTTGTTGATTTATCTGAACCACTGATCGGGCCATCAGTAATCGGGTAGCCTGTGCGCCAGTAGAACGCATCGGCCAGTGAAAGATAATGCGGCTGCAATGGCTGCATATTTGTCGGGCAAAATAGTCGATCTATCACGAATCTTGGGTTTGCCGCATTGGCGTATACCGATGAGCGAAATGCTGTTTCTATCGTGGTAAGCCCTGTTTCAACAAGCTCAGCCACATCCTGAATAGCTCCAATTTCACGTTCTATTGATTGTAATAATTCAACGCCACTCAGTGTTCTGATTGCAGCCTCAAGCTTCCCTCTTATTTCGTCTTTAACTCGAACCAGAGTATTATCAAACATTTCAGAAAGATCGAAGTCACTAGCTTGAGGTTGATTAGGGTCACGAGCAGCATTATTGTTATTACTATCAATTTGATCCGCAACATTCTGTGACGGCAGAGATCCCAATCGCGGTATCTGGTAATTTGCTGGCGGTAAGTCATCAATATCGCCATCGACTTTAACAACTTCAGGTAATATGTTGGCAGGGTGGCCGATAATGCTGACCTCTTTAAAACTTAACGATTGATGTCTATCCAGTTGATCTGGAGCGCCCCGACCACCCTGCAAGCCATCCTCCGCGCCTAATAAACGCGAAATAATCGATGTGTTACCTGCCTTAAGAACCTGTTCAAATGTATTTTGCCATGCATCAAACGGGTGATCGCCCGTGTGATTGTAGGATGCAATCAGCAAATCGGGCGTGGTGGTTCTGAGTTTTGGTGAAACAATCGTGTAGAATTTTATGCCGCGCCAAGAAATTTTCAATCGAGTATTAATGCAAAAACCAGTAATACAATAACCGCCACAGCTAGAATCAAACATGCCTTCCATGCTGGTTTTTACCAGGTCATCCAGACCAAATGTTGGGCCATCATTTCTGCCTGGAAGCCCGTCTGCGCGAGGGAGAGGACAGCTTACCAGGACCCAACGACTTACCAGGTCCACATAATCAGCATAAGTATTTACCCAGCAAGTTTCCCCTCGGTATACGCAACCATCAGCTGGTGGTGGATATGATGGCGGTTGAGGCCAGCACACAGCATTAACTGATGATGAAAAGCTCAACAATAAAAAAACAACAAAAGATAATTTTTTCATTGGCACTTTTTATAAATCAACCGTCTTCAATATCGTTCCGGCTTCATTGAGTAGTTGATATTGTAAAATCGTGGCTTCTATTTTGTATTCTTTCTTGTCTTTGGAAATATCAGACAAGGTCGTCATGCTACGTTTTCCCAGCGATGCTTTTATCTTTAGCATAACCTTCTTATTGCCATAAGCGATTTGTGGGCCTACGTATCTGTGTTTTAGCGATCTCTTTTCGTATTTTTCTGTGCTGCTCCTGGTCGTTGTTAATTTGGCCGCCTCAGCTTCGGCCATGTTTAATGTCGATAATACTTCCTTGTTAGTAAAGTTAACGAAAAAAATCGGCATATGATAAAGCTCCGGGTCGTAGTTATAGTCATCCCGAATCGGCAGTGGTGACAGGTTTGCACTCTTCAACAAGCTGTAAGTAAATGACTGTGAATTAAAATCATATATTGACAAGACCAGAGGTATGCTGATTGATACAGTAGTTTTTTGCGATGCTGCATTAATGCGATTGACTATTCTGGGGGTGTAATCTCGCGTTAGTTTTCGGTATTTAAACTCATCCCTGTTACTTTCATTTATCATGTTCCCACCATGTATTTCATGCTTGTGATGAATCCCCACTATTTCTTTTACATGTTGTTCTGGATTAGCCGAGGTTGCATAGAAGTGATACAAAAATGTACTGTCTTCCAGGCAATCAATGTTTTTATAACACCGCCTCTTCTGTGTATGTATATCTACCGTAGTTATTTGCGCGGCAGTAGCAGTAGATGACTGTGATTCAGCTCGTATCACCGATTCTTTTTTCTGAAGTTTGAAGTCTTCAAAGATATTTCTTCCGTTATCACGGACCTCAATACAGCCCGATAGTAAAGTAATAAATACCATCGTTATCAAAATATAAGTTGTTTTTTTAGCCATTATTTATCTCCTTTTATAACTGTATTTTGTTGGGTTAAAAATCAAATCTGTATAGGATGTCGGTTCACAGGAAACAGCGTATGATTCTAAGAAAATTGCTCCTGCATTAGAAAATTGATCGACCACGGCTTTTAATTCCTTTGCTTTCATTACTTACCGGCTGTTACTTCTGCTTTTGTAATAAGCCCAGCGTTTTAATGCTTCCCGCGCATCGGTTAAACCATAAACCACAGCGCGACCTTCATCAAAAACAAAAGCTGGGGCACGGAGAACGCTAAACTGCATTGCAGTGGTGATGCCTTTCAACGCATTCTGTAAATCTACTGAGCTGAGCGTTCCTAATCGCCGATTTGCTTCGATCTCAGCGGCAACCATATCCTGTGGTAAGTTTTTAGTAAGAAATTGCTCCAGATTTTTATGCCCATCTAAATTGGTATTTTCAATGACAACGCCAAAGTCTTCGGCTGAGTGTGCATTAACCAGTGCATATTGGTTTGTGCCAATGAAATAAACTTTGTGCTTTGCTGTTAATGTTTCTGCTAATACAGGCGAGATAAAGCCAAAATTCAGTATTATTAAAGCTAAAGTAATAAGTTTGCTCATGCTCTTGCCTGCTTGATTTTAACCACCACCTGATCAATGGCCTCTAACTCAGTAATGCCCTGCTCATTCATGATTTTGCGCCTGGCTTCTTTTTCTTTGGAATCAGTACCAGCCAGTGCCAGCGGCAATGCGGGTACAACCACACGAAACAGTGAGGTCAGATTATCCGACAACACCACACCTTCAGTGAATTTGCCTGGCTGTTTTTTCGCCGAACAAAGCAACACTTCCTGTTCTTTTGTTAGTGGCCTGAATCTTTTAAGCGCTTCTACTTCGTCTTGCTCCATCGTCAGACATATCCACCATTCAGCCAATGACAGCATTTTTTTCGCCTCATCAGGATAATCCCCCAGATTTTGCGTTGCCTGGTGCAGCCAGATATTAAGTTTTCGCCAGGTTTTTGCAGCAAAAACCAGCGGTTTGACCAGCGTTGGATTGGTGGTAATGACATGACCTTCATCAGTATAAACATCGGTGCGCCTGCCGCTAAACTGATTTTTTTCACCGATACCGGTAATGGTGTTGAGCAGCGTCACCAGGGCAACGGACAGCATGTCCTGATAGGGTTCAGCGGTAAGAATACCCATATCCAGTACAGTGAGATCGCATTCCGGCCAGGCCTTTCCCGGGCGATTAAAGAACAAGCCATGCAGACCATCCGTCCAGTAGTCCAGCGCGTCAGCAAGCTCGATATAGCGGTCTCTTTTTTTGGTGGTGAGTTCAGGGTCTTTGGCATAATCACGTATTACCGCAACCACATTGCTCGGTATCATGTAATCTTTGCCCGCATCGCGTTGCTTGCGCGTGGCATCGAGCAAGGCACGTCTTATCATTAACTTGTCCGGTAGCTCTATTTGCGCTTCCTTTTTCATATCCGCACCGGTCATCATCATACGGGTGATTAACTCCATTTCACCCAGATAATCTCTGACCTCTTGATCCTCATCCTCCATATCACCGTCTTTATTAAATGCATCATCAGCCGATGTGTTTAAAGCGAAGGCCAGCGCCTCTTTATTTTTTTCTGCCTGCTCCAGGGCTTCAAAGGCTTTAATATAAGGCGGCAGCGATATATCCACACCGGGTTTAAAGGTGACTCTATTCACGCTAAAACCCATGCGTATGAAATACTTTGCCAGCAAATCAAAACTGCCGCCTTTTTCAACAATAAAGGTACGTGGAAAACACATCGCCATATCATGCAGCACCATATAGTTAATGGTTGCAGACTTACCCGACCCAGTCGGGCCAAAGATCAGTGAGTGAGCAACACGTGCACAATCTTGTACCTGATCAAAAGTTAGCGGTTCGCCGATTCTGTTAAAAAATAATTTACCGGGATTGCCTGTGCCAGTGCCGCGACCGTATAAAGGCAGAATGCATGATAAGTGATTGACGTAAGTCATACGGGTTAAGGTGGCATCGCCAAGGCTGGCTTTGTCATGTTCAAACGAGTACACCATGGGCAGAAAACGTAAATAGTTGTCTATCGCTGTGGGGTCGTAACGCGGGTTAACTGGATTAAAGCCAAAGGCGGTTAATATATGCAGTGCCTGGCGTGTATTACGTGCAAACTCTTCTTCCGTCTCGCCTTTCACGTACACGCCTGAAAAAGTCGGATAAATAGATCGCCCTGTAGCAATGTTATCTATCGCCTGGTGCGCCTGTTTAGATGCCGCTTTTGCCTCGGCAGAACCCTGTCCGGCGGCTTTAATAATATTGTCACAATGGGTTTTAATTTTTGACTGTGGCAAAATAACAATGGTAGTAACAAAAATAGAATCTTTAGGTAGTTTGTCCCACATGGAAGCGGATTTGCCACTGGGCGTGTCTCTCTCTGCGGTTAACACGCCTGTTGTTGGCGCTGAACTTATCGCCTGCAAAGGGATTAAGCGGTGTGGCACACCGGTAAATAACCAGCTACCGTCTTCACGCGAAACCTGATAACCCAATGTTATCATTTCAGCTAAATCTGCCCCTGCACCAAAACATTCATTATCCTCCGGGTATTTTTTAACCGACAAATAATCCTGTGCATCCTCAAAACCATCAGGTTTGGGTGAGAACCAGGGCAATAGCCATTGAAAAAGTTCCTTACCGCTATAGCGTGTCACACCAATGCCGGTTTGTGCTAGCTGGCCAGTGAATGCTTCGACAACTTCATTAAGCTCCATTGATGGCGAACCACGACCGGGTATGGGTTTGCCTGATTTAGTCAGCCACTCTTCTTTTTTACTTCGACGATAGATAACACAACGTACTTTGCGAAGCTGTCCACGCCACCAGAACTGCGCCTTGTCATCATGAAAAAGTCCTTTACCACTGGACATATGACCAAGATGCTCTTCCACCTCCTTCATCCAGTGTTCATGGTGTCTGGTTTTTTTAGCGTCCTCTGTCGCATAGTCACGCAACTGTTCAATCAAACCGGTAATTGGCTCATCTTGTAAATAAATCTGCACGATCCATGGGCTATCCTGATGACCAGGAATATTTAAAAACGCCTGCGTGATACCGTGTTCGACATTCTTTAGAATGTCCTGTGAACGCCCTTCAACATCAACGGTCTTTAATTCAAATACCGCGCCCACGCTCGCGCCGTCTTCAAAGAGAAAGGTCTGGGTATCCGCGCTATAATCTTTGAATGGAAAAAAGGCAGCAAAGGAGTCCTTATCATCGTATAACGCGGCATATTGTTTTTCGGTCAAAGGCTTAAAACCATTACTCGGCAATACGCCGATAATTCGAAGAAACGCATCAAGATAACGCGGATGCTTTTCTTTGATATGACCTATCACTGTCTGTGATTGTTTTATCATGGCGCGCTCTCACCAGGTAGTGCGTATTGATCTACTTCATACATCATAAATGAGGTTGAATAGCCTGGTATGGGTCGGTTCTTTGGTGTGAAATGCGGAAAAACATACATCACCAGTTCAGGGTTAGGCAGTTTCGGAAACTTCAAATTGATCTCATTTGAAACATCACGGGTATAGGCTGCCAGGTCTCGCCTGTCATCCAGAATCTGTCGATACATCCTGGGTTGTGTGCCAGATGAAGAAATATGTCGCTCATAAACATCCAGTGTATCTGGCCCAGTATTGGGAATAATATTTGGCGTTGAACTGCAAGCGCTTAAAAAACCAATCAAGCCTATACTGATTAACCTTGTTCTAATTATGGCTCTAATCATGGTTATGCTAGTCAAGATTGAAGCTGGCCAGTTTGTTTTGGGTTGTGCTTGCATGATGTAATTTCCGTCCATCGGGTTGATAATCTATATTTATTTGCGTCTCCACGTGTACAACAAGGTCTAGTCCACCTGGTATAAACACCAGATCGACCGCATCACGTTGTCGTTCACGCAAGTAACCAGAGAGTTCATTGAGGCCGCCCTGTAGCGTTTTCGCTGCAATATAATCACCAGTGCTGCCAGTAAAAAACTGTTGCACATTACCCTCATCTGAAATGGTTGTTGTTTGTTGTGTGACCGCAACACCTTCGGCAGCAGCGGCAAAACCAGAGGCGATC
>JAFLJY010000145.1 GCA_022712755.1 Gammaproteobacteria bacterium | reverse complement strand
AGTTATTATTAAACATTTTTTATTCATAATTTTTCCTTAAATTTTTGTGTAAATTAATGTGGTAATAAGGATGATTTTTCCAGTTCTTCACTGCTGTCAAGCCAGTCAAGTTCGTTAGCTTCATGTATTTTATCTAACTCGGCTTTTTCTAAAAGTAGCAGCTGGAGTTTTTGTTTATTTTGTTCAGCGTAAATATCACTATCGGATAACTGCTGATTTATTACAATTAATTTTTCAGATACTTTATGCATTTCATTTTCAAGCCGTTTGATTTTGTTTCTTAACGGCAGCGTTTTTTTCCTTTGCTCGGCCTGCAACTGTTTTTTTTCTTTGTTACTGATGTTCTGGCTGATGTTCTGGTTGTTGGTATTATTAATAGTAGGTGTTGTGCCGTCTGTGCGGTTAGCGTTATGCTCGCTTAACCATTTAGGGTATTCATCCAGGCTAAGAGGAAACTCACAAACACTTTGCTGACTGACTAAAAGCAATTGATCGCAGGTTGAATTAAGAAGATGCCTGTCGTGAGAGACAATAACCATTGCGCCAGAAAATTCCTGTAGTGCTTCGGCTAAGGCTTCTCGCATTTCCAGATCAAGATGGTTGGTGGGTTCATCAAGTAATAGCAGGTTGGGTCTCTGGTAGATAAGCATCGCCAGCACTAAGCGTGATTTTTCACCACCGGAAAAGTTCTGTATTTTTGATAAGGCCATGTCGCTAGAAAAACCAAAACGCCCGAGAAAATTTCGTAAATCAGCCTCGCGTGCTTTTCTGTCTATTTGTTGCAGATGTTCTATTGGCGAGTGATCATTTTGCAACTGTTCTAATTGATGTTGTGCAAAGTAACCAATTTTTGTTTCTTTGGCTAAATGAAACTCACCACTCTGGATTTTAAGCTGGTTGGCGAGTATTTTGATGAAGGTTGACTTGCCTGCACCATTGGGGCCGAGTAAGCCAATCCTGTCCCCCGGTAATAATTGAAAATCGACATTTTTTAAAATGCAGTTATTTTCATAACCTGCGCTGACATGCTCCATGTGTAATAAACTATTCGGAATTTTTTCAGGTTCAAATAAAGAAAAATGAAAAGGTGAGTCAACGTGTGCAGGGGCGATGGTTTGCATGCGCTCTAGTGCTTTTAGCCGACTCTGAGCCTGTTTGGCTTTCGTGGCTTTGGCACGAAAGCGTTCAATATAGGACTCAATGTGTTTTATATTGCGCTGTTGTTTTATATATTGTGATTGCTGATTAGCCAGACGTTCTGCACGAATGCGTTCGAAGGCAGAGTAGTTACCGGTGTAAAGCTGTATTGTTTGATGTTCAAGATGGGCGATGTGGGTGCAGATGTTATTTAAAAAATCACGGTCATGAGAGATCAGTAACAGTGTTCCGCGATAAGCGGTCAACCAGGATTCTAGCCAGATAATGGTGTCTAAATCAAGATGATTGGTCGGCTCGTCCAGTAGCAATAAATCGGAGCGGCACATTAAAGCCTGACCCAGGTTGAGCCGCATTCGCCAGCCACCGGAAAATTCGTTGATACTTCGAGTTTCGTCACTGGCGACAAAACCAAGACCGGATAACAACTGGCTGGCACGCGCCTTTGCGCTATAGCCATTTATGTTGTCGAGCTGGGTATGCAGTGTAGCCAGCAACATGCCATCATTATTTTTTTCTGCTTCAATAAGGTTCTGTTGTATCTGACGCAGTTCAGCGTCACCATCGAGTACAAAATCAATAGCACTTTGTTTGCCATCGGGTGTTTCCTGGGCAACGTGTGCAATGACCCAGTGATCGGGATAAAGGCAGTCACCCGTATCCGCATGAAGTTGCTTCAGTATTAATGAAAAAAGGCTGGATTTTCCGGTGCCATTGGCACCCGTGAGCCCGACTTTTTGTGTCGGATGAATTTGAAAGTAGGTTTCTTCAAACAGCAGTTTAACACCACGTCTGACGCTTAAATTGATTGCCTGTAACATGGGTACGCATTGTAACCTTATGGCCTGCGACATAATACATCTACAATCACACAATTTTTATAAAATTGTGAACTTACCCTCTTTACTATGGCCTAGTACTGGTACTGCTATATGAATTAGTGCTGTAATCAATTTTTATATTGTTCTCATAAAATTATTTTAAGGGAAGGTAAAGATGGGATTAATTACACCTCAAAAACAGCAACAACACCGAGCTGTATCTAATACTAACCATTTTACTGGTTATTGCCCGTCACCTTTTAAAACACTTGCTAAAAAATCGCCGCTTTCTCATTCTACAGTCACGCAATTTGACCGCTGGCTAGTCAGGAAAATGGTTGATGTTGTTGGCAACCCGCCTGTTCGCATCAGCCTGTGGGATGGTGTTGAAGTTACTCCTTATTGCAAAAATCCGCTTGCAATCATGATCTATTGTGATCGGGCCGCACTATTTAAAACCATTTTAGATCCAGAGTTGCACTGGGGTGATTTATATTGCTCCGGGAGAGTGGTTTTTGAAGGCGACATGGCCGGGTTTATGCAAGCGATTTTCCTTGGCATCAGTGGTAAAGATAAAATAAGCCGGTTAAGAAAAACGGTGTTATGGCTTGGTCATCGCAGTATTTTTAATAGTTTTGATCAAGCCAAAGAAAATATTCATCACCATTATGATATTGGCAATGCATTTTACAAACTTTGGCTGGATGAAGAAGTTATGCAGTACACCTGTGCCTATTTTCCACATGATGAGATGACGCTGGAGCAGGCGCAGCTTGCCAAGCTGCATCATGTGTGCCGTAAGTTGGCTTTAAAACCGGGAGATAGCGTTGTTGAAGCAGGTTGTGGCTGGGGTGGGCTTGCACGTTTTATGGCGAGACATTACGACGTAAAAGTAACGGCTTATAATATTTCAAAAGAACAGATCAAATTCGCACGTCATCGTGCCGAAGAAGAAGGTCTGTCTGATAAGGTTGAATTTGTTCTGGATGACTATCGAAATATACACGGCAAGTTTGATGTGTTCGTCTCTGTCGGCATGCTGGAGCATGTCGCCAAACATGACTATCAGGAATTAGGTCAGGTTATTCGTTCCTGTTTGAAAAAAGAAGGTCGTGGTCTTATTCATAGTATCGGTCGTGTCGTTTCAGGGCCGATGAACGCCTGGATTGAACGGCGAATTTTCCCCGGCGCCTGTCCGCCAACCTTAAGTGAGATGATGCAGATATTTGAACCCAATAATTTGGCGACTTATGATGTTGAAAATATACGCTTGCATTATTCAAAAACATTACAGATGTGGAGCGAGCGATTTGAGCAACATAAAGATGAAATTGTCGAGATGATGGATGAAGAGTTTGTTAGAGCCTGGTCTTTGTATTTGTATGGTTCACTGGCCGCGTTTAATGTTGGTGAGTTACAGTTGTTTCAGGTGGTATTTGGTCATGTGGAAAATAACAAAATACCCAGGTCGCGTCAGTATATTTATGAAGCAGATAAAAATTTAGGGCATCCTTTTCATGTGACTTGAAAATAACAACGGTTACATAGGGAGCGGAGTAAGCAATGCAAAAATATGATGTTTTAATTGTTGGTGGTGGGCCGGCGGGTTCTACGCTTGCCTATTGTTTGAAAAACACCGAACTGAAAATTGGCATTTTAGACAAAAAAACCTTCCCCAGGCCAAAAGTCTGCGCAGGTTGGGTAACGCCTGATGTTATGCGTCTGTTAAACATCAACCTTGATGATTATGCAAAGAGTCGAGTATTGCAAAAAATCAGTGGCTTTAAAATCAGCCTGCTTGGGCAAAAACAGGTAGAAACAAATTATTCGGGCAAACCGGTCAGTTATGGAATACGTCGTATTGAGTTTGATGATTACCTTTTGCAGCGATGCGGAGCAGAACTCAATCTTGGAGAAGCCTTTAAAAAAATGGAAAAATCCAGTGATGGTTCAGATGAATGCCTGATTATTAATGATAAATATAAAGCCAGGCTGCTCATTGGAGCGGGTGGTCATTACTGTCCGGTTGCACGTGCTATTGATGCCAAAGGGGTAAGTGAGCTGGCCGTTGTTGCCCAGGAAGTTGAGTTTGAAATGAATGCGTTGCAAAAAAACAACTGCAGCATTAAAGAAGAAGTCCCTGAACTGTTTTTTACGCCTGACTTAATGGGTTATGGTTGGGTATTTCGCAAAGGTGATTATTTAAATATTGGTTTGGGGCGAGAAGATAAAAGTAAATTATCCTGTCATGTGAAGTCGTTTTGTCAGTACTTATCTGCACAGGGAAAAATTCCAGAGGATATTGCCGATAAATATAATGGCCACGCTTATCTGCTGTATAACCATGCCATACGGCAAATGGTAGCCGATCATGTTTTGCTTATTGGCGATTCTGCTGGCCTGGCTTATCCGCAAAGTGGAGAAGGCATCCGTCCTGCAGTTGAGTCTGCGATATTTGCGGCAGAGGTGATTCGTTTTTGTGAAAAAGATTACAGTAAAAATAAATTACAGACCTATAATCTTTTAATGGAACAACGTTTTGGCAAGCGCTTGCCAGAACCAGAATTGATGGAGCGTTTGCCGGTATTTATTAAAAAAATATTTGCCAGTCAGTTAATGAAAACGCAGTGGTTTACTAAAAACATCGTGGCGGAGAAATGGTTTTTGCAAAGCCATCAACCGCCAATGCCAGCGATTAATAAATAGTTATTAATTCAAAATATTTTACCGCAGAGACGCGGAGACGCAGAGTTTTAATTTTTGTTAACTGCGCCGCAGGCGCAGTTAACAAAATAAAAGTTTTTCCTCTGCGTCTCTGCGGTAAAAAAATTTTTAAAATTTCAGATAAGCACCAGCAAAAACACCATCAAAATCTAAATTAGCATTGGTGTCTGAAATATCATCAAACTCAAAATTTTGTTTACGATAACCAGCCTCAAAACCAACAAAAAATTCTGTGGTATAAGCAATTTTAGCCGTAAAGTCAGAAATACTGCTGCCATCAAAAGCTATATAGCTTAACTCACCACTGATAATTAAATCAGGCCAGGGGGAGCCGCCAACCAGGGCATACAACATGGGTATGGTTTCATCTATAGAGTCTGTGGTTGTGGTGCTGCCACCGAAACCATCATCACCCGTAATGGTGTAATCCACTTTTAATTTTCGAATAGTTAAACCGATGTCCAGGCTGACGACATTGTCAAGCACTTCATAATAGGCAGTTAAATCAGTGGTTTCAATTGCAATATCATTGTCCACGTTACCTGAGAAGGGTTGTCCATTAAAGGTGAAACTGGTTGCTCCACTTCCAGCGTGATCCATGCGGGTATGGATTAAACGTACATTTGGAATCAGTGGCACGAAATGTTCAAAAGTGGCAAAGAGATAACCCTGTGATTCACTGTCCCAGAATAAGTTGTCTTCTACGTCAACGGCTGCAGGATCATTTGTTTTTTGAAAATTACCGGCAGGTGCTTCACTCCAGACACCGCCGCCAACGGTTACAGAAAGAAAATCGGCCTGAACCGCCAAAGGTATAGATAGTGCAGCAAGGCATACGAATTGTTTTAATTTCATAATAAATCGTTTTTGTAGGGATAAGGATTATTTGATTTTTGATATTTAAGGAGGCGTATCAAAATGCTCCTGATGTGATGAATAGTAGTATAGTTAATAAAGCAGGATATGAAGGTTATTGTCGTTTTTTGTTGAAAAAAATACGCTGTTACATGGTGAGTGAAGAGGGCTTGTTGAATGTAAGTAAATCAATATGTTGCTACATGTTCAATCATAATGAAACGTATTGTGTATGAGCCTGAAATGAAGAGGTGTCTGAAATGAGTCAAAAAAATATTTTTGTGCGCTCTGCTGTGACAGGCGCTGAAGGTGAGAATGCAATCGTTAACCGGCTTTTTCCGGTGCAGGGTTTTATGAATTACGATCCCTTTGTTTTATGGGATGACTTTACCATTCACCCTGGGGCAGGTTTTCCCGATCATCCGCATCGTGGCTTTGAAGGCATAACTTACGTGCTTCAAGGCGCAGTTAATCATAGCGATAATCTGGGCAATAATACCACGGTGCAGGCTGGCGGTTTGCAGCGATTCACCGCAGGTAAGGGCATTATTCATTCTGAAATGCCATCATCTGATATAGACACCAAAGGCATACAAATGTGGGTTAATTTGCCCATGGATTTAAAGCAGTTGGAGCCTGATTATCAGCAGGTAAATGCCGCTGAAATCAATGAGAAAAATATAACAGGTGGGCGTGTCAGAATATTAGCTGGCGAAAATGCTGCATTAAAACTGCACACCCGTGTCATTTATCAGGATGTAGAGTTACAGGCGGGTAATGAGTATAGCTTAGAAATTGAACCGGAAATGCGAGGTTTTATCTACGTGCTGACAGGAGAGGTAGCGGCGCTGGGCGAAACAGTAAAGCAGGCGCAATCTTGCTTCATAGAAAACACTGAGCATGTTCAAATTAAGACAATGCTGGATGCGCGATTCATGTGCTGTTTTGGAGTGCCGCATAAGCAGCCCATCAATCAACATGGTTCTTATGTTGATTGATGCAAGAAGACAGGTATCAACATGGTTCATATATTGATTAAAAGTGTTTTTAGTCCACAGATAAAATTGATAGTTACAAATAATTAATATCTTTCATTTGCGGCGCAGTGGCACAAGGATGTGCCGTTAACGAACCAAAGGACGGATAAAATAAAATGTATTAATAAAGAACCGAAAACCACACCAACCCGGCGATAATAAAAGCCAGAAATACCGCAGCTGACCCCATATCTTTAGCACGCCCGGATAATGGATGGTGTTCATCACCAAAACGATCAATCGCCGCCTCCAGCGCCGAATTAAGTATTTCAACCAGCAATATAAAAACCAGACTGGCAATTAAAAGTGCTTTGTCTGCATAACTGGGTCCGTAATATAAGGCCACGGGTGTTAGCACCAGCATCAAGACAAGTTCCTGCCGAAAAGCCGCCTCATGTTGATAGGCAGCTTTAAAACCCAGCCATGAATAGCCTGCGGCATTAATGATACGTCTTATTCCTGTTGCGCCTGTTTTAGCCATATTGGTTTACCATGTAACTGTATTTGTTGCTTAGCTGTTGATTTTTAAGTATATATAAGTTGATGTTAATAGGAAACCACTTTCACTGTATTTATATTTACAGCTGTGTGCCTTTATAAAATAGTTTATTTTAATTGTATTTTTTATTGCGATAATTACAGATTTATTGTGATACTTTCATATACTCAAGGTAGATCTGATTAATTATCACAAAGTTCTGTAAGCTTTTAAGCGTAATCATTCACGAAATGTTTTGCTATAAAGCCATGTTTCTTTCAATAAGAAATATGCATCAGAAAAAATGCGCCTAAAAGCCTCCCTACGGGCATAAACCAAAATCCAGACACTGCGCTATTGCTTTTCGCCCTGAAAAGCATGTTATTAAACAACGCCAAAAATCTGATTTTTTGGCATAGTTAGTTGATGCACGTAATAAATCAATGAGTAAAGTCATGCTGAAAAAATCATATATAAAATATCTAATACCAATATTGTTCTTGTTTAATTTATCGTTTGTATCCGCACAGGCAGCTGAAGTAACAAAGGAGCAGATTAAAGGCCTGGATGAGCAGGTTCAGGACATTAAAAAAGACGTATTGGAGTTAACTTCAGAATTAGCACTTCTGGAAGAAAAATTATTATTTCCTTCAAACACACAAGTTTCGCTGTTTGTCTCACTCATCGGAGATGAAGACTTTGTGCTGGACTCAATGCAAATAAAACTCAACAGTAAAGTCGTCGCGCAACATTTATATACCTACAAAGAAGTCGAAGCATTACGTGCAGGCGGCGTGCAACGAATTTATACCGGTAATATAAAAACCGGAGAGCATGCTTTGGTTGCAAGTTTTATAGGCCGAGCAAAGTCAGGTAATGAGTATCAACGCAGTGAAACTTTTACAGTAAGCAAAGCGGTCGGGCCTAAATTTGTTGAAATACAAATTAGTGGCAGCAGCGCATCTGACCAAAAATTGTCTTTTAAAGACTGGTAAACATGCTGTTTCGATTTACAACATTACTGTCTGTGTTTTTATGCAGCATGTCGCTGGCGGTGGCAAGCAGTTTAAAAAATATAGAATTACGCGATTTATATTTTGGTGAAGTGCTTTATTACGCCTATCAGGAATTGCATTTTGATGCATTAGCGCGACTAGATGCAGAATTGTCTCAGTACTATCAACTTGATGAGTCCAGGCTTGATCCGTTCCATAAACATTTAGGTCATGCAGAATTTTCTGTTGGTGACATAGAGCTACAGTACCGCATGAATCAGCGTGCGGGTAGAGCAATACAAGCGGTGTTGGACAGCAGTGTCGATCAGGCAACAAGAAATCAGGCAGCTTTAGCGCTGGCGCGTGTGTTTTATAAAAAAAATGAACCTCAAAATACGCTGCACGCATTACAGTTAATACGTGATGATTCGAGTAAAACCCATTACCAGGAAAAGACATCACGTGGTATTTTACGCGGAAAAGAGCCAGAGACTTTTAAAGCTGATGTGGCTTATTTGCGAGCGTCGGCCAGTATTGATATTGGACAATTCAACGTAGCAGCTAACAGTCTGCAGGCATTAAAAAATGAAAAGAATCTGCAAGGCTTTGTTTTATATAATCTGGGCATCGCTTTAATACAAAGTGGCAAGGAACAACAAGGGATTGATGTATTAGATGAACTGGGCAGTATGGATTTTAGTAATAGCGGCATGGGTCAGGGTAGTTCGGGTGCAAACGGACTGCTGGCACTTAAAGATAAAACCAATTTAAAACTTGCCTATCACCATCTTGAAAAAAATAAACCTAAGCAGGCGCAGAAATATTTCGAACGGGTAAGACTGGACGGGCCTTATTCAAATCGTGCCTTGTTGGGCGCAGGCTGGGTGGCTGTTTCTCAAGGGCGATATGATAGAGCATTAGTTCCCTGGTCAATGCTGCATCAGCGAGCAGAAACTAATTATTCTGTGCAGGAAGTTCTAATGGCAGTGCCATATGCCTATAGTAAGTTAAATGTATATGGTAAAGCTGCCAATTTATATGACCGTGCAATGGATGTGTTTGCTGAGGAAATTAATCGTTTAGATGATTCAATAAAAAACATACGCAAAGGTAAGTTTCTTATTGCATTGCTTGATGATAATGCTGGCAAAGACAAAAATTGGGTAGTCAATTTGCGTGAGTTGCCCGATGCACCGGAAACGCGTTATATACTGGAATTAATGGCTTCACATAGCTTTCAGCAGTCCTACAAAAACTATCACGACCTGGCAGAATTGCATCAACACCTTGATAAATGGCTTGCCGATTTGATTGTGTATGAGGAAATGATTGAACTCAGGCGCATTTATCAGCAGCCGTTATTACCGGTAGTTGAAAAAGAATTTAAAAAGCTGGATGCACGAATCAAGCTGCGTCTGGAGCAACGCAATAATCTGGCAAGCAAAATAAAAAACATGTTGATCTCACCGCGCCCGGAGCATCTGGCGACATCAACTGAGCGACAGGCATTAGACACGGTTACTGCGCTGGAAGAAATCAGTATAGCCAGCCCGCAATTGGTTGATGACGACATCAGACAACGGTTAAAACGCTTGCGAGGCGTTTTGTCATGGCGAGTACAAAGTGAATACGATCAACGTTTAACCGATGCTTATAATAATCTGGTTGATTTAGATGAAATTATACAGAAATTGAAATCAGGATATAACTCGTTTATTCGTACACGTCAGGCGGCAACGCAAAGCTATGAAGGTTATACCGTTCCCATTCGCCAATTAAGAACACGTTTGTTTGCCGCGCAGAGAAAGCTTAAAGCGGTGATGGCAAAACAGGGCCGCGTGCTTGAAACCATGGCAATTAATGAGCTGGATAGTCGTCGAAAACGCCTGGAAGACTATCAAATTAAAGCCCGTTTTGCCCTGGCTGAAAGTTATGACCGCGCAACAAAAGCACAACTGGATGCAGAAATTACAAGACAGCGTCAAAAGCATAGTGATAAACAAAAGGAGGTATTGGAAGAAACACACATTGTACCGAAGAAAGAAAATAAACAACCATCGACAGGTGACTCACCAGTAGAAGCCAGACCAGCTGATAATGTTTTGTCTGTTAAAGAAAATACCTTGAGTCGATAGTTTGATGGTCATAAATAGCATAAAACTACCGCTACTTATCACAAATGCATTACTGCTACTTTCTTCCTGTGCAACTATAAACACAGAAGGCACTTTAACCAGTTTAAATGATATTAAATTTGAGGTGAAAGAAGAAAAGATTGAAAACAGCCTGGAAAAAGCCATGGCGAGTTATGCGAAATTTCTTAAAGAAACGCCAGAAACAGAAATGACACCAGAAGCACTGCGCCGTCTTGCTGATTTAAAAATTCAGAAAGAGTATGAGGTTGTTGATGAGGCCCGGTTGCAACAGGAAACAAATTTTACACAAGCGGTTGCAGGCAGTGCATTGCAGGCAACTGATATGCAAGCACCGGATACCGGTTTTGTGGCTGTTGAATCAAACAAAAATAAACAAAACATAACAACAAAAGATGGCACCATTGCAGATATCAGCGAAGATGTAAAAATCTTTGGTGAGCGTGCCAGTAAAAAAATTGATTTATCACAATCAAATATATTACAAATAAATAAAATAGTAGATAATGAAGCCGTAATTGACTCAGATGACTTGCAGGCTGCTGGTGCAAAAGAAGCCATTGAACTTTATAAAGGGCTGTTAAAAAAATATCCATTGTTTGAACGAAACGACCAGGTACTGTATCAACTATCTCGCGCTTATGAAGAAACCGGCGAGATTGACATAGCCATGAATACGCTTGAGCAGTTAATCACAAGCTATCCACAATCACGGCATATTGATGAAGCGCAGTTTCGTCGTGCTGAATATTTCTTTACCCGTAAGAAATTTTTAGCAGCAGAAGAAGCTTATAAGGATGTGATTAATGGTGGCGAAGGTTCAGCGTTTTATGAGCTGGCTCTGTATAAACGCGGCTGGTCTTATTTTAAACAGGAGTTATATGAAGATGCATTAAAAGACTATATTAAAATGCTGGATTTTAAGATTGCTGATGGTTATGAGCTAGATAACATAAACAATAAAATTGAGAAGAAACGCATTGATGATACCTACCGTGTTATCAGTTTAAGTTTTTCCTATCTGGGTGGTGCTGAAGCCATCGTAGAATTTTTTGACGAACACGGTCATCGCTTTTATGAGGCAAGTATTTACAGCCATCTTGGTGAGTATTACTTAAGCAAACGACGATATTCAGATGCCGCACAATCCTATCAGGCGTATATTGAACGTAACCCTGTGTCCAGAGAGTCGCCATATTTTAATATACGAATCATTGAAATTTTTAAGGAAGGTGGTTTTCCACGTTTAGTTGTTGATGCTAAGCGCGAATTTTCAAAAACTTATAGTTTGCATTCTAATTACTGGACGTTCTTTGATATTAACGATAACCCAATCGTACTGGCATTTTTAAAATCCAATCTTATTGATTTGGCGAATCATTATCATGCGTTATATCAAGACAAACGGCTACGAAAACAAAAGCAGGAGAATTATTTAGAAGCCATTTATTGGTATCGCGAGTTTTTAGCTTCATTCCCGGAAGAAAAACAAGCACCAAAACTTAATAATCAGTTAGCAGGCTTATTTCTTGAGCATAAAGATTATCTGCAGGCGGCTACCGAGTATGAGCGTACCGCTTACAATTACCCAATACATGAAGACTCATCCAGCGCTGGATATGCTGCGGTTTATGCCTATCGTGAATACCTGAAAGTGGCAGATCAATCACAACGAAATATCATTAAACGTGAAATTATTCGCAGTTCGATCAAGTTTGTCGACACGTTCCCAGTACATAAACATGCAGCAATTGTACTGGTTGCAGCCGTCGATGATTTGTATGCGCTGGAAAGTTATCAGCAGGCAATTAAATATGGTCGCCGCGTGATTAGCGTTTACCCAAATGCTGATAAAAAACTTTTACGCTCTGCCTGGATGGTGGTGGCACATGCTTCATTTGATTTAACCAGTTATAAAGATGCGGAAATTGCCTATAAAGAAACCTTGTTATTAACCGATAAAAAACACAAGAGTGTTAACGCATTAACAGAAAATCTGGCGGCATCCGTTTATAAGCAGGGCGAACAGGCAAGAACACTTGGCGATCATAAAGTGGCGTCTGAACACTTTCTGCGTGTCGCCAAAGTTGCGCCAAACTCAATCATTCGACCGACTGCGGAGTATGACGCTGCTGCGTCGCTGATGCTGTTAAAGCAATGGGGCGCAGTTGCCACCGTGCTCGAAGGTTTCAGAAAACTTTATCCTGATGATAAATTGAATAATGACATAACAAAAAAACTTGCCATCGTTTATAAAGAAGATGGCAGATATTTAAAATCAGCTGCTGAGTTTGAACGCATAGAAAAGGAAAATCCACAAGATAATGCGCTGCGTCGTGAAGCCCTGGCTCAGGCAGCAGAGCTTTATATGAAAGTGGATAAAAAGAACAAAGCACTGCTAGTCTATACTAAAATGGTTGATTACTTTCCTGTGCCGATTGAAGATGCTGTCGAGACCCGCCAGAAAATGGCTAACATATATTTAGAGCAGGGCAAGCGTAAACAATATGTTTATCAGTTAAAGCAGATTGTTGCTGGCGATGCAGTGGCGGGCAATGGCAGAACAGACCGTACCATGTTTCTCGCCGCCCATGCCGGGCTTATATTAGCAGAGCCGGAGTTGACGGCATTTAAAAAAGTAAACCTGGTTAAGCCTTTTAAAAAGAACCTTAAGAAAAAGAAACAACGCATGCGTAGCGTGATTAACAGTTACACAAAACTGGTAGATTATCAGGTAGGTGAGGTGACAGCAGCAGCAACCTATTACATAGCCGAGATCTATTTTGAATTTAATGTTGCACTGTTAGAATCAGAAAGACCAACAGACTTAAATGCAGAAGAACTGGAAGAATACGAACTGGTGATTGAAGACCAGGCATACCCGTTTGAAGAAAAAGCCATTAGTGTACATGAAAAAAATATGGAGTTACTTGATGTTGGTATTTATAACCAGTGGATTGATAAGAGCATCGCAAAATTGTCATTATTGTTGCCTGCACGTTATGGAAAAACGGAAACGGACAGTGTGATTGTTTCATTAATTCAACCGGAGAAGGCAAAACAAATTGCGCCTGAAACTGATAAAACCGGAAAGATAAGCCATGATGGTAAGCAATCGAATAGTAATAAAATAATGGATGAAATTAGTAATGATGAAGTTATAGAAGAAAATGAGCTGGTTTCTCGTAGGGTGGATAAGTGAAACGCATCCACCTTTGGTTGATATTCCGGTGGATGCGTTTCACTTATCCACCCTACAAACTGGTCGAGACGACAAGGTGTGAAAAGTGATGGGTCGTTATTATAGATACAATGCGGTGGTTACGTTGCGCAGGAGTTTTATTTATTTTTTAACGGCATTCTTATTCGCCTGTGCCGGTGGTGAAACCAGGAAGGATGCTGATGTTATCGAGGTTAAACAAACAAAAGAAATAAATAGTCATATAGAAATAGACTCTGACATTGAAGCGGATTTTAAAAAAGCAATCGCCATGATGCAACAGGATAATAACGCGCAGGCAGTCGCAGTATTAAAAACCGTTATAGAGCGTGAGCAACGCTTACCCGCGCCCTTCGTTAATATTGCTATTGCCTACAATAAACTGGGCGAAATAAAAGCCGCAGAAGAAAATCTTATAAGAGCATTAAAGTTAGACATCGGACATGCCGTTGCTAATAACGAGCTGGGTTTGTTATATCGTAAACAGGGAAAGTTTAAAGCAGCGCGCACTGCCTACCAGAATGCAATTGATAAACACCCTGAATATTTAGCAGCAAAAAGAAACCTGGGTGTTTTATGCGACCTGTATATCCGCGACTACGAGTGCGCCCTTGAGCAATTTGAAGATTACCTTGATTTTAAACCCGATGATAAAACTGCGGCTATCTGGGTGGCTGATGTGAAACGCAGGTTGAAAACGGTGAATAGTGAATAGCAGGTAGGTTGGGGTGAGGCACAACCCCAACAGTAGTGGCACATGGACGTGCTGTTATGTCCATGGATGGACGGTATTTCGCAAAGAGCCAGGAAGGCGGTGCGATTAACGAACCAAAGGACGGAGATCGCCATAAATAAAATCGTTGGGGTTCGTACCTCACCCCAACCTACGGTCTGATGATTTACTAAAAGACCCGCAGGTGATGAAATTATGATAATTAAAGCTATACTAAAAACCACTATGGTTTGGTTAATACTGTTAACAGGTATAACCATTGCCGAAGAAAGAAAAATCGATATTGAAGTAAAAGAATTATCTGGTATTTCTATTATCGGCAATAAAGAAGCACCAAAGTCTCTTTATATTGTCCCCTGGCAAAATTCCGAGGTGGGTGTGGCGACCAGCTTACATTCTGGCTTGCTGGATGACAGCATGCGACCGTTAGACAAAGAAGTATTTTTACGTGAGCTTGATTTTTATGAATTAAGTCATGGCATAAAATAATATTATATAGATGTGGTTTAGTACCACGATCATTAAAGCGAGGAGTAGATGATGAGTGTCATCGAGAATATTGTAGCTTTCTTTCAAACAGGTGGTACATTCATGTACCCGATATTAATTATCTTTTCTTTCGGTGCTGCCATCTGCATTGAACGCTATATTAAATTATCGGGTGTTGGCCGTGTCAACAAAAATGTCTGGGATAAAGTGCATCCACTAATTAGCTCGGGCGATTTTGAAGGCGCACGTGAATCGATAAGTGAAGATAAATCAGCGATTGCAGATCTATTAAACATGGGGCTGTCCAGGCAAGGCTCAGTGCGTCGACGTGATGACATCGAAATTGCCATGGAAGAAAGCATGATGGAAATAATACCAACGCTAGAAAAACGCACCCCCTTCATTGCCTTGTTTGCAAACATATGTACCCTGCTGGGTCTGCTCGGTACCATTATGGGTTTGATTGAAGCGTTTACCGCTGTTGCCAATGCCGACCCTGCAGAAAAAGCCGATATGTTATCAGCAAGTATTTCGGTGGCGATGAACACCACTGCATTTGGTTTAATGGCAGCCATTCCGCTATTAATTATTCATGCAACCATTACTTCAAAAACGGTAGAAATAGTTGATAGCCTGGAAATGGCATCAGTCAAAACATTAAATTTAATTGCTGACTTCTCTAAACGTCAGGCAGAGCTGGCTGCTAAGAATGGCTAGACGACACCACTATCGGCGCAAACAACAGGAGCCGGCCGAGTTAAACATTACAACCTTCCTTAATTTGATGGTTGTACTTGTGCCATTCCTGCTGATTACAGCCGTATTTTCCCGCATTACCATTTTGGAGTTAACCCTGCCGACGGGCGCGGATAGCAGTGATAACCAAAAGCAGCAGTTAACTATTGAAGTCATCATTCGTGAGAAAGGCATTGAAATTGGCAATGGCAAACAGATTCTCAGCCGATTTCCCTTGCTTAAAGAAGAGGAGGTTGAGGCTGCGCTTGATGATGCGGGTGATCTTGATACCACAAAACTTTATGACATGAAGCGAGTAACGGATTTTCTGTTAAAAATAAAAAACCAGTATCCGGATAAAACGGATGCCACGGTATTAATGGAACCCAATATTGAATACCGGATATTAATTCATGTGATGGATACGGTGCGCTCAACCTTTGTTCGTCAACCAGGTGATGAGGGTGAAGCAGACGTGTTGCAACAGGTTGTTCTGTTTCCTGATATTTCCATAGGAGACGCACCATGAAGCAAAATCGCCGAATGAAACGCATGTCGCGAGGTGGCAAAAAAACGGGTGCCGGTGCGGGTCTAAACCTGGTTTCATTAATGGATGTGTTTACCATCCTGGTGTTTTTTCTTCTGGTTAACTCAGCATCCAGCGATGTTATGGAACCACCTAAAAATATTAAGTTGCCGGATTCTACTGTAGAAGCAAAACCGAGAGAAACTGTCGTTGTCATGATTACACCAGAGCAAATACTGGTTCAGGGCGAGCCGGTTATAAGTGTTCAGGAAGTGTTAGACAGCAAAACTGCAGTCATTGATGCAGTAAAACAACGCCTGCTTTTACAGCAGAAAAAAGTCATCGGTATTAGCACAAAAACCGTTGCACAAAGCAGAGAAGTGACCGTATTAGCACATCGAACCGTGCCTTTTCATTTAATTAAAAAAGTGATGGCAAGTACCACCAGTGCCGGATATGGAAAGATTTCTCTGGCTGTTATTCAGAAAGCAAAAAGCAAAGGCTAACACGCTTGTGGTAGATAGCATTTCAAAACAACAGCAAGCAGTCAATCACAAAATTGACGATGCCTGCACCCGTCTGGAACAACTGAAAAGCGAAGAAAAAGGTGTTGCTGAAGAATTAAATCAGCTTGATGTACAACGTCAACGCTATGCCATTCTAAGTGAAGTCAGTGACCGTCTGGAAAAACTGGATAGACTGGGC
>JAFLJY010000144.1 GCA_022712755.1 Gammaproteobacteria bacterium | reverse complement strand
CGGACAGTATCGCCCTTGGTGTCGGTAGTGAGTGCAGATTAAGGCTGCGACAGGCTGTATCAATATGGCTGGATATTGGATGCTCTGTTGTTGGCGGATAAGGAAAATCTTTACTGGAACGCGGTTCTGCAAAGGGGTGTTCGGTAACGATGCCGGAAACACCTACTTCTGTTTCCACCAGGGTGTAATACGGCTCCAGATCATCATAACTAATCGGCCAGTCAACCACGTTAGCACCGTCAATTGCGCCAAATTCAGAATGTAGACGAAAATCTTCAGGTTTAAGCCGATAAAAAAAGCCGCTCATCAGGTTTGATGAGCCTCCGACACAGTTGCCGTTCCAGAAATCCCAGCCGGAATCTGAGGTGGCTTCACCTACCCAGTTACCATCCATGTCGGTGTCTTCAATGACATGCTGCTCTTCAGAAAGCTTTGGCGTATAAACACTGCGCCGACAACAGGCAAGTTCGTCTTTATAAAAATCGTTATCACTAAACCAGGGGCCTTTCTCCAGCACCACAACCGAATAACCTGCCTTTGCCAGGGTCAATGCTACCGGTCCGCCACCTGCGCCACTGCCGATTATGCAAACATCATATTTTTTACTCATGGCACCTCCTAATTAATTACTAATTACGAATTACTAATTACTAATTACGAATAAATGGTTACGTGAATGCAGTGGTTAATAAAATAATTACAAAAAACTGCATGGTTGGCAAAAACCAAAGAACAACCCAAAACAACCAACACGTAATTAGTAATTAAACATAACGCCTTTGTAGCAGTTTATCCCAGGTTTTGTCTGCACCTGGCGTCGGGTATCCAGGTTGATGTTGCAGCCATTTCCAGCCCGCTTCATCTTTATTGCCGCCATAAACCGGATCAGCCAGCAAGGCTTCAAGGGTGTAAGTAAGCAACATGGAAACCCAGTTGCGCCCTGCCCGGCTTTTTACAATCAGCTGGATAATTTCATCCTGTTGCACTGCGGATAATTGTATAAATGGTTTTTTATGATGTTGCTGAGTCATGCCATTTAGCCAGCCTATGCCGCGCAAAATAAAGTCTTTATCTTCACCGTCGGCATTCGGGTTTTCGATAGCATTATGCAGATAAATAGTGGCTCCAATATCCTTTGCACCAGGAACATTCTCAGCCGCTGGAAAAAGCACTTCCTGCACCGCAGCAAGGGTTTGCCATATTGCTTCCCCTTGCCAGTTAATTGGGGTCTTTTTATCGTTTGTTAAACGACGTTGTGCCAGTACAGTCGCAGGATAGGTTAACGCCAGCGAACCCAACAAAGCTGTCCGCGTCATAAACTCGCGCCGACTGATGCCCGCTTCTTTATGCTCCGCCTGATTATTCATCTTTCTTATTCTGCCAGCGTTCAAAAAAAGCCATAAATCGTGCCTCGGAATAGTTGTTTTTTTCTCGAAAATTAGCTGTGTCCTGTGAGTGCAAAATATCACCACTGCTATCAGTAACATACATATGCGGATAACCATTGGCTGGCGGAAAGGCAGCCATAAATTCTGCATTATCATTTTCATCGTTGATATTGACTTTAAGCACCACAAAGGTCTGGTGAAGACGCGCCTCCAGTTCAGGGCGCTGTTTGATAAAACGATTCATCGCCGCACACCAGTTGCACCAGTTACCGCCAACTTCAATTAACACTTTTCTATTGGTTTGCTTTGCCAGTTTTAAAGCGGCTCTGCCATCGGCAATAGGATTACGGCTGGCATCGTATTTCTGGCTATACACTGGACGCTCAATAAATTGCTCGGTGGCTAGTTGTGAGGCATGAGCAGTAAATATTGCTGGCAACAGAGAAAAGAAAAACACAAAAAAGTATGGCATAAGTCAATTATGGTTATGAAGATAATGAATACAGATTAAATTAGCCGCTATTAGTTCCAGTTGAGAAGACAATTTATCAAGCATCCGATAACGCATCCCAATAGTTTTTTAATCGTTTTTCAGAAACAGGAAATTTTGTTTTAAGTTCCTGTGCAAACAGGGAAACACGGTACTCTTCCAGCATCCAGCGATAATGGTTCAATTGTGGCGAATCAATCTGCTGCTTCAGCAGTGACGACTGCCGCTTGCTGAATTGTTGCCACAGCCGGGAAAAATCAAGCCTAAGTTGTCGGTCACGTGTTGCATTGGTTTTTACTTTATCAAAGCGTTTTTTTATCGCCTTTAAATAGCGTGGATATTGCTGTAGCCATAGCGGTTCGATGTCGGTGACAAAATCTTTGGGGAATAGATAATTTAGCTGCTGTTGCATATCCGTTACTGTATCTAGCTGAGATAAAGGCGGGTTGTTCATTATTTTTTTAATGTCGCGATATTCATTGAAAATATTTGTTAATAACCGGCTCCAATGTTCTGCTCTTTCGTGTAATTGACTTATACCTTTTTCCAGCCTTACATTAAATTCATTTTCTGTAGGAATGTGATCAGTCAAAAAAACATCATCAATTATTTTGTTAACGATATCAATCTTAAGTGCTTCACAAGAGCCAAATTCACGATATTTCAAACATAGATTTTGAATATCTGGAATCGAATTTTTTATAAATTTTATCTGTTCAGGCAAAGCGTTGATAAAAAACTGTCTTAATGCCTTATGAGTTTCCAACTCTGCGGTTTTTTTGTTTTCCAATGCTCTAAGATTAACCTGCTTTCCGTGTTTAACTAATGCCGGATAGAGTTTGATGGTAACACCGTGCACCTCAAACTCAACAGATGTTTCCATGTTATCTAAAATAGTTACTGCAACATTATCCTGTTGATGCTTTAGCTCTTCTTCAACTGGCATAGTTTCAGCTATTTCAGCAGCAACACCTGATAAATTATTCTTTATTGATTGTAAATCTCGCCCTTCTTCAATTACCTTGCCGTCAGCATCAGTCACTCTAAAATTCATTTGTAAATGCCGGCTTATCACTTCCATGTTCCACGCATCATAAGGAATTTGCACACCAGTCATTTTTTTAAGATGATTTGCCACCGCTGTACACAGTGCCGTATTGGAAGGCGTTAATGCCTCAACACAGGCGGCGGCAAAATCCGGCGCCGGTACAAAGTTTTTTCTTAACTGTTTTGGCAGCGACTTAATTAACGCAACAATCTTCTCATGCAACAAACCCGGAATCAGCCATTCGCATCGTTGCGGATTTATTATTTTTAAACCAGCAGCCGGGGTGATTAAGGTAATACCATCGCAGTGGTTACGTGGATCAAAATGATATTCAAGCGGAAAACGTGATTCATTCATCTCAAGAAAATCAGGAAACAAAACTGCGGATACCGATGTGGCATCATCTCGCATTAAATGCTCTGTTGTTAAAAACAAAACTTTTGCTTCATCAACATGCGAGCGTAGCCATTTATCTAATGTCGCACCACTGTTTATATGATCTGGCAGATGCTGTACATAGAAATCATATAAAACATTTTCATCGACAATAATGTCACGCCGCCGTGTTTTTGCTTCCAGGCTTTCAAGCTGTTCAACTAATTTTCGATTGTGCAGATAAAAATCGGCTTTACCGTCAAAGTCACCTTCTATTAGCGCACAACGGATAAATATTTCTCTGGCCTCGACAGGATTAACTCTTGCGTAACTGACTTTTTTATCAGCATGAATAATTAAGCCGTACAACGTTGCCTGTTCCTGAGCAACAACCTGTGCGCGTTTTTTCTCCCAGTGTGGGTTACTGTAAAAATATTTAAGTAAATGTTTAGCTTTTTGTTCTACCCAGCTTATGTCAATTTTTGCATTAGTACGCGCATAGACCCGTGAGGTTTCGACTATCTCAGCGGCCATCAAATATTTAGGAGGTGACTTAAACAATGCCGAACCGGGAAACACGGTAAATTTTTTATTTCTCGCACCTATAAATTCTTTAGCTTCATTTTTAACACCGATGTTCGCCAAAAAACCCATCAGTAATGACTGATGAAGCTGATCATACGATGCCGGCGTGGTGTTCAGGGTAAATTTTAAATTTAATAACATGCGTTTGATTTGAGTACAGGTATCAATCCATTCACGCATTCGCATCCAGGATATAAAATTCGCCCGGCACCACTTGCGTAATTGATTACCCGATAAACTTTTCTTTTCTGTATGGAAGGCATTCCATAGATTGATATAAAAAACAAAATCGGAAGCCTTGTCGATAAATGCGGCATGTTTTTCATCCGCCGCCTGTTGTTTATCCAGTGGTCGTTCACGCGGATCCTGTGTCGCCAGTGCGGAGACAATTATTAATGCTTCATTTAGTGCGTTGTCATTTTTAGCCTGCAACAAAATACGTGCCAGCCGGGGGTCAATCGGAAAATGGGCAAGATGTTTACCTATCTTTGTTAACTTGTTGGCACTATCAATCGCACCCAGCTCAAACAATAGTTTATACCCGTCATTAATCAGCCGGTCTTCAGGCGGCTCGACAAATGGGAAGTCATTTATATGACCCAGCCTTAAATTTTCCATCTGTAAAATAACAGCCGCCAGGTTGGTGCGTTGAATTTCGGGTTCGGTGAATTCAGCGCGCTGTGTAAAATCGTCTTCGTCGTATAAACGAATACAGATGCCAGCGGCTAGCCGACCACAACGCCCTTTTCGCTGGTTGGCTGAGGCCTGTGAAATTTTCTCAATCGGCAATCGTTGGATTTTACTTCGCCAGGAATAACGAGAAATACGTGCCACACCCGAGTCGATCACATATTTAATACCCGGCACGGTTAATGAGGTTTCTGCCACATTAGTGGCGAGAATAATTCGGCGTTTATTTGAAGGATGAAAGATACGGTTTTGCTCGGCGTTGGATAAACGAGCAAGCAAAGGCAATACCTCAGTATTTTGCAAAAGTCTATTGCCCTTTTCTTTGGCTAAAGCATCAGCGGTTTCACGGATGTCCCTTTCACCACTTAAAAAAACCAGTATGTCACCGCGGTCGATTTTTGACAGTTCATTCACTGCATCAATAATGCCCTGCTGTATGTCCTTTCCGGGTATGTCTTTTCTGGGTAACTCTTTTTTAGTTGAGACTTCCTTGTCTTTACCATCAACATTTAGAAAGGGACGGTATCGCACTTCAACCGGATAAGTCCGCCCGGAAACATTAATCACCGGTGCATTATTAAAATGTCTTGAAAACCGGTCAGGGTCAATGGTGGCGGAAGTGATAATTAATTTCAGGTCTTTGCGTTTTTGTATCAGCCGTTTTAGATAACCCAGCAAAAAATCAATATTCAGACTGCGTTCATGTGCCTCATCGATAATAATCGTATCGTATTGATTAAGGAAAGGATCACGATGGCATTCCGCCAGCAAAATGCCATCTGTCATCAACTTGATGTAACTTTTTTCATTCGACTTATCTGAAAATCGAACTTTATAACCCACTTCATTACCCAGTTCAGTATTCAGTTCCTCAGCAATCCGCAATGAGACCGAACGTGCGGCCAAGCGGCGTGGCTGGGTATGGGCTATTTTTCCACGAATACCTAAACCAATATCCAGGCAGATTTTAGGCAATTGCGTAGTTTTACCCGATCCGGTTTCACCACATAAAATCGTTACCTGATTCTGCTGGATAGTTTTTTTAATCAGCTCACTTTTTTGTGAGATGGGTAGAATATCGGGATAGCTGATTAATGGAATATTTTGTTTGCGCAATAACGCAGTGGCACAGGAACGTTCAATCTCATGGCTTAACTCGACGAGTTTTTTCACCTGAAACTCTGTATCACCTTTTTTACCAGACTGTTTAATTTTTTGCAGGCGACGACGAAAACGAAACACATCGCTTAACATGCAGTGTTTCAGTTGATTATTTAACGATTGTTTATTCAAAGAAAATTTTCAACAAGAATGACAGAAAAGTCGTCATTATAAATCAATAACCTGCGACTTTGTCTAGATGATATAATGAGCACTTACTAAACAAGTAAATAAGAGCTACAAAAAAGGGCACCTTTATGAAATCAATCAAAATCTTTTCCGCGCTGGTCTTTATCTCCCTGTTCTCCGCTTCTGCTGTGCTGGCTGAGGTCATGACGGTGGCTGATGTGCATGCTCAGCGTATTGAGCTCGCTGGTAAACAGGTCACCATCACTGGCAAGGTAGTGAAGGTAAATAATGGCATCATGCGCCGCAACTTTATCCATGTACAAGATGGAACCGGTTCTGGCAAGAATGATCGGGTAATCTTTACCAGTCAATCAACAGCAAATGTCGGTGATAAGGTAACGGCTACCGGCACTGTCACCCTGGATACCGACTTTACCATGGGCTATTTCTACCCAACTCTAGTGGAAAACGCACGCTTTGCCCCAGCCAGGTAAGAGCTACTCCAGTTTTAGAGGAGCAACTCTGTAGACAACTAGCCTGACACAGGGGGCAGCCAACAACTTGCACACGGGCTACTTCACTGTACCACTACACATCGCCCCCTTGTATTGCCAGTACTTCTTCTACACTTCTAAATTCTTCTAACGCTGCTTCTAATTGCTCAACAATTTCTTGAGCTAGTACATCTGGTGCAGGTAGATTTTCTGTATCTTCTAACGAATCATCTTTTAGCCAGAAGATATCCAGGTTAGTTTTGTCTCTGGCAGTTATTTCGTCATAGGGGAATGATTTCCAACGTTCGTGTTTTTTGGATTCACGGCGTTTACTTCTGTCGTCTGCCTTATACAATTCTACAAACTCATCGAAATTACTTTTTACCAGGCGTTTTGTTTTTAGAGTCATATGCACGTTGGTGCGGAAATCGTAGATCCAGAGCTTTTTAGTCCAGGGGGTTTTTGAGGCGGGTTTTGCGTCGAAGAAGATGACGTTTGCTTTTACGCCCTGGGCATAGAAGATGCCGGTGGGTAGACGCAGTAAGGTATGCAGATCGGCGCGTTCCATCAGGGTCTTGCGTACTGTTTCTCCAGCACCACCTTCAAATAGAACATTATCAGGTACAACGACGGCAGCTTTGCCATCAATTTTTAGCATGTTGGCGATATGCTGAACGAAGTTGAGTTGTTTATTTGATGTGGTAGCCCAAAAATCTTCGCGCTCGATGGTGAGTTTTTCTGTTTCCTTTTTACCGGTCTTTTCGTTGATGACGGTTATAGAGCTCTTTTTGCCAAAGGGTGGGTTGGCTAAGACCATATCGACAAGGTTATCGCCAGAGACTTCTTTGGCCAGGGCATCGGTGGCGCTAATCGGGCATTCGCCTGCCTGCCGGCCAGGCAGGTCACCACCAATACCATGCAGGTACATATTCATGGCGCATAAGCGTACAACGCTATCGACAATGTCGTTACCACGTAAAGCGTGCTCTTTGAGGTGACGTTGTTCTTTTTTAGAACTGGCCTGTGCTGCCATGTAATCGTGTGCTGCCAATAAAAAACCGCCCGTACCACAGGCGGGATCAGCCACAGTATCGGTAGCTTTAGGTTGCATCACTTCGACCATCGCCTGAATTAACGGGCGCGGGGTAAAGTACTGTCCTGCTCCGCCTTTTACATCCTGCGCATTACGCTCTAACAAACCTTCGTAGATTTCACCTTTTACATCTGCTGGTAAGGTAGACCACTTTTCTTTCTCGATCATTTTGATCAGGCGTTCCAACTTGGCGGGGTCCTGGACCTTGTTTTGTGCCTTGCGGAAGATGGTGCCTAACATGCCGCCTTGTTTGCCCAGGCTTTCTAAGGTATGGCGATATTGTAGTTCTAAATCATCCCCATCTAGCTTTACTAATCTGGCCCAGGAGAATTGATCGGGTACTTGTACCTGCTGGCCAGACTGCTCACGCTCATCGGCCATTTTCAGGAAGATTAAATAGGTGATCTGTTCAACATAATCACCATAACCCACGCCATCATCACGTAAAACGTGGGCGTAGTTCCAGACCTTATTTACTATTTCTGACGCGCTCATAATTTCTTATCTAATACCTTATTATTTCCATCTGAAAACACCAGATCATCAAATGACCGTCAAATGAGATTATATTTATTACCCTATTGATATATATGATTATATTGTTTTATTACACTCGACATGAACGGCTAAATCATTTAATTTGCAAATGAGATCTCTTATGCCCAACAAGGCACATAACGCCATGTTTTACGGTTTGCCATAGGGTCAAAGCTTTATTAAGTCAGCTTCTACTGTGCGTTGCATGCAGACAGGTCGTCACGTAGGGCGTGGGTGTAGTTCCAGATTTTGTTTACTATTTCTGATGCGCTCATATCTACCCTTTAATTCTTCATATAACTTTCTGTTGGTTAGAAATACGTCTGCTAAACTTACAACTGCCTGGTTCATTACCTTTGAAATAACTGCATCCTGTAAACTCTTCTCCTGTTCTGCTATTTTTCTTCACTAATAACATTCCTGTATTACATTCAGGGCATGTTTCAGCTTTAAAATCACAATTTGCGTTTGAGCAAACGTGATTTAGTCCATTATTTATAAATGGAGCTTGTTGACAGGATGGGCATACTTTAGCAATTGTATTACAGTAGTTTATTCCTAAACTACATGAATAAAATAAACCAAACTTACCCTTTTTAGGCACGAATGTTCCCACACCACATTCAGGGCATAATGCGTTTTCAATAACCAAATCAGTTAATTCTGTCGCAGAAAATTCAACATCTAAACCATTTTTATTTAGCTCTTTAATAAACGTTGATTCTTTACCAGGTTCAGTATGAATAAATACAGATTTTTTTGCTCTAGACAAAGCAACGTAAAATAACCTGCGCTCTTCGGCATAAGCAAAAGTTTCTAATCTCGGCAGCAAGGTTTCTAGCAATGGATCTGTCATCACTTTGGATGGAAAGCCATACTTACCATCTGTTACATCCAATATGATTACGTAATCAGCTTGTTTTCCCTTTGAGGCATGCACCGACATATATTTGATAGTTAATTTATCGTATCGTCCAGCTAAGCATTTGACTTTACTTAATGATTCTTTGAATCTGGACAGAACCAGCACAGTAGAACCTGACTTAGCTTCATTACTTATCCTATTTAGAATATCAATAAATACATCTTCTTTAACACCGGGTGTTACATGCACTTCAGTTCTATCGCTAACAGCATGTGTAACAAGTTGCTTTTTTAATTGATTATCATTTACTTGCACAAAGGCAGAAGCCACTTCTTCAATCTTATTATTGAATCTAAATGTTTTATCCAAATACACCGGATAGGTTTTACCAAAATAATCTTCGTAGTTTGTCGTCAACCCTACATCACTCCCTGTAAATCGGTATATTGCCTGCCAGTCGTCACCCACGCAGAAAAAGGCACATCTTTGCCCTACCGTTTGCAGAGACTGAATCAATTCTGACCTCAGTGGTGATATATCTTGAAACTCATCAACCATAATATATTTGAATCTAAATTTATTTTTAGTCTTAACATGAAAATCATTTTCGTTAACAATCTTGACTGCCTCACGTATCATATCTGCAAAATCCATCGTCTCATTTGCTTCTAAAACAGCGCAATATCTTCCATAAATCCTTTTAAATATACGATGAAATAGTTTAGTTCTAGCTTTACCATAAACAGTATTATCTGTAACAGGTAAAGAATCCAAATTATATGGAGACGATTTAAGCAGGGTTAGAAAACTTGAGATAAGTTTGGAAAAATTCTTATATGTACCCAGTTCTTTTAATGCTGAAAATATCTTAGCTGTTTCTACGGGTTCTAAATATTCCTCAAATTCAAGATCATTTTCAAGGCAGTATTTAGTCAGCTCTTTTTCTAGCGCACGTTCTAGACCGTGCTTTGATTGATAACTAAATGTCTGGATAAGATTAGTGTCAAATTCTTTGTGAATACTAATTTTCCAATCCTTATCATCATTATATTTAACTCTATCGATGCCAGGACGAGTATTACCTTCTTCATCTATCCCAAAATGTTCTAAATATACATTTAATTCTGGCAAATAATAATCAGGTCGATAAACATTACGCCCAGGCTTGTTGACCGGGTGAGGATATTCTGGCTCATATTCAAACTTAATACCATGTGTAAAAAAGTAATTTGATATTTTTAATTCCTCGTAACTTTTAACTAAATTACCCGCTAAATCTCGAATTTCATTATCTTTAACATGCTGGAGATATTTCCCATGCGTTTTAAACTCAAGATCGCTTGGCTGTGGATATAGGTATTCTGAAAAATATTCACAAAGTACATTCTCGGTTGATGGCTCAGCAACCAGTGATTCAATCTCATTATCGATAAACTTAATATATTGCGCACTATCGCTGGCAAGGACGCTAACATTAGTCGCCCTATTTTCATATTGACTTATAATTTCTTTTCCCAGGGAGTGAAAGGTTCGCACAGCTACACCTTTCAAGTAGTCAATATCGCATAACCTTTCTTCTAGTTCTTTACGCGCATCAGAGCCATAGGCCAACATAAGGATTTCTTCTGGTTTAGCAAACCCATTTTTAACAAGATATGCAGCCTTAGCACGCATAGTGCTAGTTTTCCCTGTTCCAGCACCTGCTATCACCAATACATTATCTTCGTCACGAACACATGCATCACGTTGGCAGTCTGTTAAAGGATGTTCTTCTATCGTATTAAATAACTGTAGATTCTCATTTAGTTTACCTTCAACAAATTTTGTATTTATATTGTCGACAAACACATCTGGATGAGTTAAAAAGTCATGTAGGGAAGGTTCTACTTTATTTACATCTAAACCAATTTGGACAAAAGCCTCTTGCATTTCCAATAGCTCATGCGCCTCACGCAAACGACTAATCCAATTACTTTTATCAGATTCGCGTATATATGTAGATAATAAAACTATGTATTTATCAAATTTCTGTGAAATATCAACCAGCTTGTCAAACGACTCTGTATAAATAGGCCGCCAATATTCAACCCTATACTTACATATATTATGAAGCGCATCTCTTAACTCTTTGCTTCTCAGTATTCTATATTTCTTTTCTCCCCATAGAATCGTGTCTATCAATAAACCCGTCTTAAATGCTAAATTTTCAGACGGAATAGGATATACATGGAAATTTTTACCTATGCATATACCATTATCTCTTATGGCAACCACGCGTCCACCAAGTAGAAATCGGTTTATTATTCCTAACTTTATTTCTTCAATATCAGTATGCATTAATTACAAAGCGTGAGCATAATTCAAATCAGGTAAAGATCTTTTATAACAAAACATTGGGGGAACATGTCATGTCCGAGAAGATCATCTTTCGTGGCTTCAATTTGTCTACCTGGTTTAAACATGTTAGTAAAGCTCACCTGAAAATGCAGATGATAAAATTGATTGTTTGTTTTTTTCTGCTTTGAAAAGCTGTAAATCAAGCTCGTTGTCAAGCCTTACTATAGATTCAAGTTTTTGTTCTACTTGTAAAACAACTTCGGATTGTTCGGCAAGTAAGGGCAGTGGCATTGGAATTTCACGTACTTTACTCAGGTTTAAATTAGGCTGGTTTCCACCCGATGCAGCATTTCGAATTTGCTCATAATTTTCGTTTAAACGAAGCCGTACAAATTCTTGCATAGCTTTGTTCTCGTCCACAACAATTGCTGCACAAGCCTGATTACAGGTTGCTTGAAAGGTGATTTCAGTCACTTGCCCGCGGGTTTTACCCTCACCATACATAGCCAACAACAAGGTTCCCGGCTCAAATAGCTTTAGTCCAGCATCTACCGCCGCCTGCGTTACAAACTGGACAGCATGGTGTGTAAATGATTTGCTTGTAGCAGAGCTAGTCAACCAAGGAATTGTGCCATCTTTCCAAAATTCTTCTGTAGAACGCTTAGGTGTTTTACCTGTTTGAACTACTGATATTTCACCTATCGTCGATTCCTTCCAACTCTCATAAGAAACATTATTCTGCTTACGCCATTCTTTAGTTAGCTCGCCGGTGACGGCGGCTTTGAGGACGGATTGGCTGTATTGTTTGAGGAGTTGTTTGGCTTTTTTTAGTGCTTCGATACCGGCATCAATATGGGAGAAGAGTTCTTCGATTTTGGCGACGATACGTTTTTGTTGTTCGGGCGGCGCAAGAGGTACGATTGTTTCTTTTACAATTTGTTGATTGATGTTTGGCTGTGCTCCGCCCTTACCTTGCGCAATCAATTTACGTCGAATACTTAACAAGTAATAAAAAACATACTTTACTTCAACATCTTCTGGAAGAGTTATTCCACATACCGCTTGATTGGATGCTGCTTCAAAATTTAGAATTGAAAGCCTGCCAATTGTTGCACCATATAGTGCAATCAATACAGTCCCAGGCTTAAATAATTTTGCACTTGATTTCTCAAGGCCTAATTTGGTAATAAATTCATCGCATGAGTTTAGTTGGCTATCATTTAAATCACCTGACTTAACCCAGGGCACATCTCCATTATAATACTCAACAACCCCTCTCTTAGGTGTACCACCACTTGTAGTATGAGCAAAATCTTTGATTGACAGAAACTGCCAATCTTTTTGACTATCTTGTTTTATTGCAACATTACTCATGCAATAAGATATCCATTAAGTTCATTGATTAATGGCTCTAAGTCAGTACCAAACAACTCCCTCGCCTTCAACAGCCCACCCTCTTGATTAAACGGCGTATATTCAAAATCATCCACTGTCATCTCAGCATTATGTGCAATTTGTTCTTTTATTTTGTTAGAGCCCATTATTTTCACCTGCCAACATATTCATGATCAGCCGGACCATGGTTTCTTTTTGTTCGGGGACAGATTCTGCTACCAGTAGCGTGAGTGCTGCCAGGCCCGTATCATTAATTATGGGTTGATCCTGTGCGTCCAGCAGTCTGTTGTTTCTATGTAGAAAATCCACAAACAGGAAAGCGCCACTGCGTTTGTTGCCATCGGTGAAGGGGTGATCTTTTACCAGAAAGTAAAGTAGATGTGCTGCTTTGCTTTCTATGCTTGGATAGGCGGGTTCACCAAATACTGTTTGTTCCAGATTACCCAATATGGAGGACAGGCCATCGGCCCGCTCTTTGGCAAATAATTCTGTCGCTTCACCGCGTTGCATCAGGTTGGCTTTTAATTCTGCCAATACATGCTTTGTTTCATGTTCGGTGGCTAATACCCCACCGGCCTGACCCTGTGGCTCTATAAGTAAACCTTCATCATAACGCTGTAGCCATAAAAAGGTCTGTGTATACCGACTAACGATTTCCACCAGACCTCGTCCTGCATCTGTAGATAATTCCGCTGATTTAGCCGTTTTCCGAATCAAAACCAGGGCTTGTTGTAGTTCAGCGGCATTTTTATCAAACCGGTGTTGGTCGATTGCATATCCTTGTTGTAGATATTCTTTTAAGCGCTGCGTGGCCCAAATACGAAACTGGGTGCCTTTTTTGGAGTTAACACGGTAGCCAACTGAAATAACTGCGTCGAGATTATAGAATTTGATTTTACGTTTAACCTTTCGGTTGCCTTCCTGTCAAACTACCGAGGATTTCTCGGTAGTTGTGGTTTCTTGCAACTCATTGGTTTTATATATATTTTTAAGATGCAGGCCAATGGTATCGCTGTCCTTTTCAAACAATTCAGCCATTTGTGCCTGTGACAGCCAGAGTGTATCCTGTTCGAAACGCACCTCGATTTGAGTCTGACCACCCTCTAATTGAAAAAATTCTATTTGCTGTTTATTCATCTTTCCTGTTACGCTATTAAAAATCCGTTTAATTCATCAATGATTGCTTGTAAATCTTTACCAAACAACTCTCTCGCTTTTAACAACCCACCCTCTTGATTAAACGGTGTATATTCAAAATCATCCACTGTCATCTCAGCATTATGTGCGATTTGTTCTTTTATTTTGTTTAGCCAATCTAATT
>JAFLJY010000143.1 GCA_022712755.1 Gammaproteobacteria bacterium | reverse complement strand
GTGCGTTTGATTCGCCTGACCAAAGGTGAGAAGCTGGTTGAAATCGAACAGATAAAAGTGCTTGCTGGTGATGAGGTAGATAGTCAGGATGATGTTAATGGTGATGATGAGTGATTGTAGGGTGGGCAGGTTTTTTTGCCCACGCGCTTGTTATTCCTCATTCCCACGCTCTGCGTGAAAATGCATACGGAATGCTCAACAACCATGGTGTACACGTTTAGCACGGTACGCATTCCCACGCAGAGCGTGGGAATGATGAAGCGGTTAAATAAATCTATAAAAATCAAACGTTTATTGTATTTAATTAATCTAATTTATAACTAAAAATCGGGATAATTCCTCAACTAAATTCATTATGTCTAGAGTATATAATTTCAGCGCGGGTCCAGCCACGCTACCAACGGAAGTATTACAACAGGCACAGGCAGAAATGCTGGACTGGAATGGTTCAGGCATGTCGGTAATGGAAATGAGCCACCGTGGTAAAGACTATATGTCAATCGCGGCTAAAGCAGAAGCTGACTTGCGTCAGTTGATGACGATTCCCGATAATTACAAAGTGTTGTTTTTGCAGGGTGGTGCTAGCAGTCAGTTTGCCATGGTGCCTATCAATCTGTTAAATGGTAAGAAATCTGCAGATTATTTGTTGACAGGTCAATGGTCTAAAAAAGCCGTCGCTGAAGCAAAACGATATTGTGATGTAAACCTGATCGCAGATACCACGGACAGTAAATTCACCACAGTGCCGGATGAGGTTAGCCTGAATTTTAATGCCGATGCCGCCTATGTTCATTACACGCCCAATGAAACCATTGTGGGTGTCGAGTTTCCTTATATTCCTGGTACTTGTGATGTGCCTGGTGACGTGCCACTGGTGGCTGATATGTCATCAGCCATTCTTTCGCGTCAGATTGATGTTTCAAAATTCGGCGTAATTTATGCCGGTGCGCAGAAAAATATTGGTCCGGCGGGTTTAACCATTGTCATTGTGCGTGATGACCTGATTGGTTATGCAGATGCAAACATGCCCGTTATGTTTGATTATAAAACCTTTGCAGATCATGACTCCATGTACAACACGCCACCGGCCTACAGTTGGTATCTTGCCGGGCTGGTTTTTGCCTGGGGGCTAAAGCAGGGTGGTATGGCTGCAATCGAAGCCATTAACAAACGAAAAGCAGAAAAGCTGTATCAGGCAATTGATGATTCTGCCTTTTACAGTAATCCCGTTGATATCAATTGTCGTTCATGGATGAATGTCCCCTTTATCCTGGCAAATGCCGACCTTGATGCCTCCTTTATTGAACAGGCAGCCACCAATGGTTTAGTCACCTTAAAAGGTCATCGCTCAATTGGTGGTATGCGTGCCAGTATTTATAACGCCATGCCAGAAGCAGGCGTTGATGCGTTGATTTCCTTTATGCAGGAATTTGAACGTACGCAGGCTTGAACCAGTTATATGTTTTAAGTTAAAAGTTTTAAGTTAAAAGCAAAGATCAAGCAACTTTAAACATACAACTTATAACTTACAACTTGCCAGCGAAGCCAGTGCAACTTGAAAAAAATACATAATAAATTGCAATAAATGAACAACCGGATGCATCCCATGTTTAACATCAAAACCATCAACAATATTTCAGACAAAGGTTTGAGCCGACTACCGGCTGATACTTTCATCGTTAACCCGGACATAGACAACCCCGATGCCATTATTCTGCGTTCACAAAACCTGCATGATATGGACATTCCAGTAAATCTGAAAGTTGTCGGGCGTGCTGGTGCGGGCACCAATAATGTCCCGGTTGAACAACTGGGAGAGCAGGGTGTTGTGGTGTTTAATGCACCTGGCGCAAATGCCAATGCCGTTAAGGAACTGGTTATTGCAGGTATGCTATTAGCCTGTAGAAATATCTGTCAGGCATGGCAATATGCGGCAACGGTTGAAGGCACTGATAAAGAACAAAACAAAGCCGTTGAAGCGGGCAAAAAGAAATATGTTGGTTATGAATTACCCGGTCGCACTTTGGGGGTTATCGGTTTAGGTGCAATTGGTGTTGAAATTGCCAATGTTGCAGTTGCTTTAGGGATGCGCGTGATTGGTTTTGACCCGACCATTACAGTGAAAAGTGCATGGCGGATGTCTGCTAATGTCGAAGAAATGGCAACGGTTGATGAACTGCTTAAGCAAGCTGATTTTGTTACTTTTCATGTGCCCTTAATTGATGCCACACGCGATTTATTAAATGCAAAACACATTGCAAATATGAAGCAAGGCGCAGTGATTCTTAATTTTGCTCGCCACGGTATTGTTAATGATGATGCCGTACTCGCTGCTCTTGAAACGGGGAAATTAAATGCTTATGTTTGTGATTTTCCAGCAGAAAAATTAAAACGTAATGATCATGTTATTACCTTGCCGCATCTTGGTGCCTCAACTGCAGAAGCAGAAGAAAATTGTGCCATCATGGTGGCTGATCAGATAAAAGATTATCTGCAAAACGGTAATATCAAAAACTCAGTAAATTTTCCAGAGGTAAACTTACCCCGTGGCGGACATTCACGAGTGGCACTAACGCACAAAAATATGCCAGATATGATCGCAAAAATATCTACAGCAGTGGGTGATGCAGGTTACAACATTTTTCATATGCGCAATGAATCAAGAAATGAACTGGCTTATACATTGATGGACATCGAGAGTGAAGTCGGGGATGATTTAATAGAAAAGTTTGTTGCCATAGACGGTGTGTTAAAAGCACGTAAGGTGTAAAGATAATTATGAATGCTGAATGCTGAATTAACCGCTGGCAAGTTTATTACTTGTAACTAGATACGCAACAAATGAAAAACAACAAGAACAAATGCAAACGAAACACCAAAGAATAATTCAGCATTCAGCATTCATAACTCATGATTCATAAAAGATGACCAACGAAGACGCAGACCCGTTAATCGAAATACGAAAACGTATTGACGAAATCGATAAATCGATACAGGAGCTGGTGTCCGAACGCGCATCCTGTGCCGCACAGGTGGCAAAAGTCAAACAACAGCAGGGTGAAACTGGCCATTTTTATCGTCCAGAACGTGAAGCGCAGGTATTACGGGCGGTTATGCAGCGTAATACCGGGCCGTTGGCTGACGATACCATTGCCGGTATTTTTCGTGAAATCATGGCGGCCTGTCTGGCACTTGAAAAACCATTAAGTGTGGCTTTTTTAGGGCCCGAAGGTACCTACACCCATGCTGCAGCCTGCAAGCATTTTGGTAATTTAATCGAGCCGCATTCGGTCAGCAGTATCGAAGAAGTGTTTCGTCTGGTAGAAGCCGAAGGCGCAAACTTTGGTGTGGTGCCGGTAGAAAATTCAACTGAGGGTGTGGTTAACCATACTTTAGATCTGTTGATGAATTCCAGCCTGTCTATCAGCGGCGAAGTGGCTCTGCGTATTCGTCATAATTTGTTAAGTAAAGAATTCGATTTGTCTTCCATTAAACGTGTTTATGCGCATCAACAATCCATTGCGCAGTGTCGTTTGTGGCTGGATAAAAATTTACCCAATGCAGAACGTATTGCTGTAAACAGCAATGCCGCAGGAGTAATGTGTTCCCGTGACCATAAAAATTCGGCAGCCATTGCCGGCATTATGGCTGCTGAATTTTATGATGTTGAAGTTTTAAACCCTGATATTGAAGATGAACCACACAATACCACACGTTTTGTTATTATCGGCCAGTATCAGGCACCAGCAAGCGGAGCAGACCGTACCAGCTTACTGGTGTTTGCTCATAACCGCCCCGGTTCACTGTACGATTTATTAAAACCACTGGCAAAACGCAGCATCAGTATGAGCAATATTGAATCAAGACCTTCTCGCAGCGGCGTATGGGAATATGTCTTTTTTATTGATATTGACGGTCATCAGGACGATGAACAAATAGCCGAGGCGATTGCTGAAATTGAAAAATCGTCTGCCATGGTGAAAATATTGGGTTCGTATCCTAAAGCTGTTTTGTAGGGATTACTAAGTAATGTGACACAGAGACCACGGAGAACACAGAGATGTCTTATATCAGTTTATACTCTGTGTTCTCCGTGGTCTCTGTGTCTGTTCATTAATGTTTTCGTGCCCTCGCTCTGCATGGGAACGTATACGAAAAACTGTAAATACTAATAAGAAATATGAAACCATCTTTTCTTGAACTTGCGACAAAGGGTGTACAACAGTTGACACCTTATCAACCGGGAAAACCGGTCGAAGCACTCGAACGTGAGTTAGGCATAAGCAATTCCATCAAACTGGCATCAAACGAAAACCCACTGGGCGCGAGTCCATTGGCATTGAAAGCGATGACAAAGGCATTATCATCTATACATTATTATCCTGATGGTGGTGGTTTTGTTTTAAGCAACAAACTGGCAGAAAAACATCAGCTTGATGCATCCAGCATAACACTGGGTAATGGCTCTAACGATATTCTGGAGCTGGTGACTCGTGCTTTTTTAACACCACAGCATTCCGCCGTGTTTTCACAATATTCTTTTGCCGTGTACCCCATTGTTGTGCAGGCGGTAGGGGCGACCGCTAATATTGCCAAAGCCTTTCCCGAAAGTCATGAGAGCATGCCTTTAGGTCATGACCCCGATGCACTGCTGTCGCAGATAGATGAAAAAACTCGTATTATTTTTATCGCCAATCCGAATAACCCGACAGGCACATGGTTAGACCCGGCAACACTGGAAAATCTGTTTAGTAATATCGCTTCGAGTATTATCATTGTGCTTGACCTGGCTTATACAGAATACATGGATGAGAAATTACAGCCGCCAATAAAATTATGGTTAGAAAAATTTCCTAATCTGGTTGTTACGCAGACGTTTTCTAAAGTATATGCTTTAGCTGGTTTAAGGATTGGTTATGCCATGTCAAACCCTGAAATAGCAGATATTTTGAACCGAGTCAGGCAGCCGTTTAACACCAATGCGCTCGCGCAAGCTGCGGCAATTGCATCACTGGATGATGATGAACACGTTATTAAAAGTGTGGCGATGAACAAAACAGGAAAAGCATTTTTACAGAATGCATTCAGCCAAATGCAGTTAAAATTTTTACCCACCATGGGTAACTTTATTGCAGTCAATGTTGCACGAGGTGGCTTGGGCGATGGTCTGGTTCTGTATCAAAAATTGTTAGCGCAGGGGGTGATAGTGCGACCAGTAGCTAATTATGCTATGCCTGAATATTTACGCATTACAATTGGCACTCATCAGCAAAATGAGCGTTTTATAAAAACCTTAAAGCAGTGTTTTGACTGATTATGCCGCTAACTATAAAAAATTTATGTGTCATCGGCACAGGTTTAATTGGCGGTTCATTTTGTCTGGCATTAAAACAGGCGGGTGTTTGCAAAAAAATTACTGGTGCTGGACGCAGTGAGAAAACATTACAAAAGGCACAGCAATTAAATATTATCGATGCTTATGAGACAGACATAACTAATGCAGTAAAAGATGCGGATGTTATTTTTGTTTCTGTGCCTTTAGGTGCGATGGAAACTGTATTCGAAAAAATCGCTACGGGTTTGAAGCAGTCAAATAATCAGCATGCGGTTATTACCGATGCTGGCAGTTCTAAACAGCAGGTTCAGCAATTAGCGGGCAAAATATTTGCAGATATATTTAC
>JAFLJY010000142.1 GCA_022712755.1 Gammaproteobacteria bacterium | reverse complement strand
GAGATTAATCCCGAATTCCCGACTGCCGATGTGGCTCTGGTTATCGGCGCAAATGATGTAGTTAATCCAGTCGCGCGTTCAAATCCAGACAGCCCGATTTACGGCATGCCGATTCTGGATGCGGATAAAGCACAGAATGTGATTGTCATCAAACGCGGCAAAGGCGCAGGCTTCTCCGGCATCGAAAACCATTTGTTTTATGCCGAAAACACACAGATGTTATACGGTGATGGGCAAAAAGCGGTGGCAGAGTTAATTGCCGGGATTAAGCAGTTGTAACTCAGTGAATCACTAATACTCAATTTGTTGCCACAATAAAAAATAGGGTGGTTGCATAATCTATTTTTAATCGACAGTAGTAGCACATCCTTGTGCTACTACTGTCTAAATAAATTAACGCCAATGTCTGTATTAATTTGTATTAATACGAAACAATATAGCTACATAATTAAAAATCACCGGGGTCAGCATGAGAACGATATTGGTGTTAAATGCCAAAGGCGGATGTGGTAAAAGTACCATAGCAACTAATCTGGCAAGTTATTTTGCTTTTGAGATGGGCAAAAAAGTGTTGCTGGCGGACTATGATCCTCAGGAATCGAGCCTGGCCTGGTTGCAAGCCCGTGATGAAAGTTGGCCGTTAATAGAGGGAGTGGCAGCTTATAAAAAGCCGCTACGTGTTGCTAAAGACACTGATTATGTAATTATGGATGCACCGGCTCGAGTGCATGGAAAAGAACTTACGCAATTAATGCGTAAGGTGGAAACAGTCATCTTTCCCGTCTTACCCTCACCGATTGATATGCGTGCAGCAACAAAATACATTGAAGAAGTAAAGAAGAACGGGCGGGTAACGCGTAAAGAAGTAAAAATAGGTGTGGTCGCCAACCGTGTGCGTGAAAACACGGTTATCTTTTCTGAATTATATGATTTTATCAAAGCAATGAAGTTACCTTATGTCGCTACCTTGCGTGACACACAAAATTATATTCGCGCAGAAGATCGTGGTATTGGTATCTTCGAAATGGCGCCGTCACAGGTTTATCAGGACCTGGAAGACTGGCAGCCGTTAACCAAATGGTTGCGTAGTAAACGCAGTATGCCTCAGTTGTAAAAATTAAAAACTTACTTGCCGCGAAGGACGCAAAGAGCGCAAAGTTTATAAGCTTATAAATGCTTTTTTTGCGCTTTTTGCGTCCTTCGCGGCAAAATTTTTAATTTATGTTCATTGCTATAGATTTACTTCAATTTAAAAAACTTTTTGTATCAAAACTAAAAGACATGCTGTCTGACGATGAGTTGGGTGCATTTATTCTGGTATTGGCTAACAGTCGGCAGGATACATTTTTAAAAAATGAGTTGCAGGCTGATTTGCAAAAAACATTTGTTGCCTTAAAAAATAATTTTTTCTCAGGAAGGCTTAAAGCAACACAGGACGATGTGGATGTTTTTAAACAACTGCTTGATATGGATCTGGATGATATTCATGTATGGCATGATAAATCAGCCGGAGATTGGGAGGTTGCCTACAATGCAATGCGGCAGTTACGACCGGCACGTGCTTCATCGCAAAGATTAAATTCTATAAAACAGCCATTTGACGAGGAAAAATTTCATTTCAATAAAGCTTTTTTAAAGCCGGAAATTTTATGGCAAGGTGAATACCGCAATAAAAATTTATGCGTGCTTTATAACAAGTTCCCGTTTTCTGATTACCATCTGTTGATTGTTGTGTCGCCAGAAGAAAGACGCTCACAATTATTAACAAAAAAAATGCATCAGTATGTTTTTTTACTAGCAGAAGATGCTGATCGGTCGTTTCCTGGTTTCGGTATTGGCTTTAACAGTTTGGCCGGTGGCGCATCCGTTAACCATTTCCATTTTCAGGGCTTCATTCGCAATCAAGCTTTTCCGGTTGAAAAGCGTTCATGGCATCATAACGGTGGAGAAGCGGAATATCCACTAACAGTGAGGTGTTTTTCAGATGCTGAAACCTCGTGGTTATATATAGATCAATTGATTGAGCAGGATGTGGCTTTTAACTGTCTGTACCGCAATAACATTTGTTATGTGGTTTCAAGGAAATATCAGGGTAGTATTGAACTGCCAGAATGGTTAACCGGCGCAGGATGGATAGATGTTGCTGGTGCAATAACAGTCTCTGATGAAGAAACGTTTAGCTCGATTGATGGTCAATCTGTAACACAGGCTCTGGGTAATATCAGATTAAATTAATTCCCGTTTGTTAGAAAATAATGGATAATCCATTTAGTCAGATTTGTTTTTCCGGTTAGATTTAATTACTTGCCATACTGTTCTCACATCAACATGCTCGTGTTGAATCAACAATGTTATCGCAATTTGTTCGATGGCTGCATACAAACAGAATAATGCGGCTAAACGGAAAGGCCAGTCGAGCAGACCGGAAAAAAGCAGAATATACGCGACAACAGTGATAACAACCGCCAGTTTTACACTCCAGGTATGGTAGCTGGTAAAGCGATGAAATTTAATAAAACCGATCAGTGCCGGCAGGGTAAAACTGAGTACGATAACAATAAAATAAAAACTTTCTCGTAGTAGAATTTCCGGCCAGAGTATCCATGCACAGATTGCTATTGTTGAATAAATGATGAAGTCGCCCCAGCTATCGAGGTGTGCTCCCATCTGGGTTATCTGGTTTAGTGTTCGCGCCAAAAAACCATCCAGTACATCGGTAAATTCGGCAAACAGTAAAACCCCGATAAACCAGTACGGCTGCTGACTGAATGCCAGGTAAAACAGCACTGGTGCCATCAATATCCTTATAAAACTGACCAGGTTGGGAAGATTGATTATTTCTTCTTTTGTATAGTGCACGATTTATAACCCGAGAAAGCTAATAAGGCCTTTTACGTAAGCCCCATTTGTAAAGTATAAAAGAAAGAACCAGCTCTATAATGACAAAGGTCAATGCCAGCTCTATTACTGATGAAAGTGTAAGATTAAATGTGTGCATCATCATCAATGCGGGCAATAATGACTCCGGTACCTGATCCAGTAAAGGTGCCATACTGCTTGGTGGTATTGATAATCTGCGTTTTATAAAACTGGAACACAGATCGCCAAGCATGGCATAGATGGCAACTAACAAACCTGACTGTGCAGGGTAGTTTAATAACCATGCGGCGGCTGTTGTGGCGAGCAGCGCAGCTAAAATCCCGCGCCATGTTTTCGAAGAACCAAATAGTTGGTTTTTGTCTGGCAGTTTTTGATTGAAATCAACAGCAAGGTTAAAACTATCATTTAACAGCCAGTGGGTTAATACGGGCGCGCCATTTGCGATTATAATTAACAGTAGAAGTGATAAAAAATCAACGTTCACTATGCGACTCAAGTGTTTATTTATATGCAGTTTCTATTTTACATGGATGTACCTGTATAAACAGGATGAATCAGTAAGGCCATGTCCGACACATCAATTAAAATTCTGACTTACAATATTCACAAAGGGTTCAGCACTGGCAATCTTCGCTTTATTCTGCATGACATAAAAGAATCGCTACGTATGGTCAATGCCGACGTGCTGCTTTTACAGGAAATACACGGTGAGCGTACCATATCCGACAACCGCTTTGATGATTGGCCAAATAACAGGCAATTTGAATTTCTTGCTGATCAGGTTTGGCATCATCATGCCTACGGTAAAAATGCCATCTATAAATCCGGTCACCACGGTAATGCTATTTTAAGTAAATACCCGTTTATCGAATGGGAAAATATTGATGTTTCTTTTTTGCGTTCAGCCAGTCGCAGTCTGTTGCATGGCATTATTCAAATACCGGGCATCGAACAGAAAATTCATATTATTTGTGTTCATTTGGGTTTGTTCGGGCGCGAGCGAGCGTCGCAGCTTGCAACCCTGGCTAAACGCATTGCTTCCCATGTGCCAGCGGATGAACCATTGATCATTGCCGGTGACTTTAATGACTGGCGCGGTCGGGCGGAGCGCTATCTGCACCATGATCTAGGTGTTAAGGAAGTTTTTAAGAGTACACGAGGTTCCTACGCACGTACCTTTCCAGCGGCCTTGCCAGTATTATCAATGGATCGTATTTATTACCGTGGTCTTGATGTTGTTCAGTGTCAGCGCCTGCACGATCAACCATGGGATCGGTTGTCTGACCATACACCATTGCTGGCTGAATTTAACCTGAAAATTGAGTAGCTATTCTGCCAGGTTGGTGATGACTTGCAGGCACTTGAGTAATGGTGTGTCCATGTACCACTGTTCGAGTGCCTGCATACTCTTAAAGGATCTCGTTGTGTAATTATAAAATTGATTAAGCGGCCATACTACGTACCAGTGGATAAAGGTGCTCAGTTTCATCCTGTATGCGCTGTAACACAATATCAAACAGTTTATCAATAGAGCCCAAAAACTGTTCGTGGTCTTTGATTTTTAATGCATTATTGTTTTTTACAGGGCACCATTGTTTGGTAAAGCTTTTTAATATTTTTTTTACCTCTACAGAGCCTGACATGAAGTTTTTGGCAACATTGTTGGTCTTCTCGTCTTTGCTTCCCAATAAGTCGCGATACATATTTTTATCAACTGTGTCCATGTGTTCTTGCACCAGTGAGACGTAATTATGGAAAAGTTCACAGCACGATTGTGTGTCGCACATAGAACGGTCTTTTAGAAGATAACGAAGCACATTTGATAATTCTGTAATGCGATGATTTTGTTCGTGAAGCTCTTTGTAAGTAATCATTTCCTGTTCCCACGGTGAGTTTTTCAAAATTCCAGCCTGATTATGAAATAACATTACCCCAATTAAACTAAAAAATCATGACATAAGTCAAAGGTATTTTTGGCAAATGACTGAGTCCGGTCATTAGCGGACATACGAAAAAACTTTTTATCCACAGATAAACGCAGATGAACACAGATATTTTTTAGCTCTCGCCTACGGCGAGGCTAACAATAAACGCTTTTATCTGTGTTCATCTGTGTTCATCTGCGTTTATCTGTGGATAAAAAATCTTGTTCTTTTAATGTCTGCTATGTGTCGAAATCAGTCATTCCATATCCGCTAAGGTATTAGCTGAAATGTAGACTATTGCACATTAAACCAAATTTATTGCTGATATTCTTCATAACATTGAAGTATTTTTGGAATCTGTGAAAGCGTTGGCGCGCCATCCATCAGCATCACCAGAGGGACAATTTCAAATATCTGCTCAATAGAAATGCCTACATCTAAAGCGGCGTTTAAATGCAATTTAATTTGTTTTTCATGTTGCATAACAATCGAAATTGCTAGCGCCAGCATTTCTCTTAATTGTCGTCTTTCTTTCACTTTTGAGTAACTGTAATCCTTCCAGTTAACCACCCAGTCGTGCCACAGGTTACTATCGCCATGAGGAGTTGCGTTCATGAAAAACATCACTTTTTTTACATGACCAAACTGTAATTCTGTTGCTTTAAGTCTGCTTGCTTCTTTGCTGTGGATAGTAATGCAGCGCTGGCAGTTTTTATATAAAGCCAGGCCGAGAGTGATGAGTTCTTTTTGTTGTCGCGTCAACAGTCCTTTTTTGGTGCTCACCTGAGATAACTCGCCCATGATCTCAAGAAATTCCTGCAGACCATAATTGCTCGCTTTTTTCATAAATTGAGCCATGTTTTCCTTAGTCATTGTTTTTACCGAAAGTTGTTAAATTGAAGGGTGAAATTCTAATGAATTATAAAGTTTAGCTATTGATGTTAGTCATGCTGAGAATAAAAAGCAGGGTTTAAACGGTTATGAAAAAAGGCTGCCACAACAAATTAATTTCTTGATCCAGATCAAATAAATTTGCACTGTATCTTTTAATATGCACAATATATAGTAGATAACAACAATAATAACACTATATATAGCGTGCAGGCCTGAAGGTGTTCACGCTATAGTAGTTTAGGAGATTGCCCCGCATGAACACTGTCACGCAAACAACGAAAGCAACCGTAGAACGTATCGAGATCCCATTACAGCCAGCTGCAGAAGATATCTGGCAGCGTAAATATCAGTTGAAAAACAAACAGGGCGAAGCCGTTGATTTGTGTGTGGAAGGCACGTTTACCCGTGTTGCGCGTACCCTTGCTGATATTGAAAGTACGCCGGAAAAACAACAGAAATGGTATGAAAAATTTCTCTGGGCTTTAAAGAGTGGTGCTGTGCCCGCAGGACGCATTATTTCAAATGCCGGCGCACAGCAATACAAACCGGCAACGTCAACCATTAACTGCACGGTTTCCGGAAAAATTCAGGATTCCATGGACGATATTTTGCAGAAGGTACATGAAGCCGGTATGACATTGAAGTCCGGTGCCGGTATTGGTTATGAGTTTTCAACACTAAGGCCCAATGATGCCTATGTTTCCGGATCCGGTGCGCTGACATCCGGACCATTGTCGTTTATGGATATCTACGACAAGGTCTGTTTCACTATTTCTTCTGCTGGCGGACGTAGGGGTGCGCAAATGGCAACATTTGATGTTGGCCATCCGGATGTGCTGGATTTTATTCGTGCTAAACGTGAAGACGGGCGTTTGCGCCAGTTTAATCTGTCACTGCTGATTACCAGTGAGTTTATGGAAGCGGTAAAAAATGAAACCCTCTGGCCGCTGGCTTTTCCAGTCACAATTGATGAAGCCAAAACACATAATATAAATCTACAGGATCCCGCTCAGGTGATCTGGCGTGATTGGCCGATTACAGATGGCTATATTAAAAATGATGCAGGTAAAGTTGCTTGCAGAGTTTATCGAACCATCGATGCCGGTAAGTTGTGGAATGTCATCATGACTTCAACTTACGAATATGCCGAGCCAGGTTTTATTCTTATCGATGAATATAACGAAATGAATAACAACTGGTTCTGTGAAAATATTCGCACCACCAATCCATGTGTCACTGCAGACACCTGGGTGCAGACATCTGCTGGCCCTCGACAGGTTTTAGACCTTATTGGTCATTCGTTCAGTGCTCGAATAGATGGCGTTGATTTTAACAGTGGGGGAAAGGGTTTTTTTAAAACAGCGACAAAAGAAATTGTGCATCTACAAACAACGGAAGGCTACAGCCTGAAACTGACGGCGGATCATCGCGTGCGTCGTGTGTCACGTTTTACTCGTTACAGCACAGATACACAGTGGTGTGAGGCAGGAAAACTTCAAACTGGTGATCGCGTGTTGCTTAATGATCATCGGGAAAATGCTGAGTGGCCTGGCAAATACAGTAACCATGAGGGTTATCTGATAGGGCTTTTATTGGGTGATGGCACCTTGAAAAAAGATGAAGCTGTACTTTCAGTCTGGAAAACATCGGTAGTGGTTAACGGAGCATCGGCAGGATGTACAGCAGGGACAGATGCGGTCATGCAGGCAGCGTTGCTAGCTGCAACCGGCTTGCCTCATCGTGCTGATTTCAAAGGCTGGTCTGAGATTTCAGGTCGCAATGAATACAGATTATCAACAGCCGCCATTCGTGATATTGCGTTCGATCTTGGTATGTCCGCTGGCAACAAAACAGTGACCAGTCAAATAGAGCGAGCATCCAGTGATTTCTATAAAGGCTTTCTTCGTGGTTTATTTGATGCTGATGGTTCTGTGCAGGGAAGCCAGTCCAAAGGCGTCTCCATACGTCTTGCGCAATCGGATGAATGCTGTCTGCAAGCGGTACAAAGAATGTTGCTGCGTCTGGGCATAACTTCGGTTATTTATCGTAACCGCCGACAGGCGGGAACATCTATATTGCCTGATGGTAAGGGTGGCAAGGCAGAATACGGTACATTGGCGCAGCACGAGCTGGTGATCAGTGGAGAAAATCTTCGCCGTTACTATGATCTGGTTGGTTTTGCTGACAGCGATAAAGTCAAAAAACTGGAGCATTGCCTGTCTTCTTATGCACGCGCACTTAACAGGGAGCGTTTTACTGCAAGAGTAAGCTCAGTAATAAAGGCAGGTGTGAAAGATGTTTATGATGTGCAGGTGCCAGGCATCAATACATTTGATGCAAATGGTCTGCATGCGCACAACTGTGGCGAACAAGGTCTGCCTGAATACGGAGCCTGTCTGTTGGGCTCAATCAATTTAACCCATCTGGTAAAACAGCCGTTTACCGATCAAGCCAGCTTTGACTGGGATACTTATCGTGAAGTAGTGAAGGTGTTTACCCGGATGCTGGATAACGTGGTTGAAATTAATGGTCTACCGCTGGAGCAGCAGCGCAACGAAATTGTAGCCAAACGCCGCCATGGTATGGGATATTTGGGTCTGGGGTCGGCTTTAACCATGATGGGTGTGCGTTACGGTTCAGAGGAGTCACTGATATTTACCGAAAAAGTGACCAAAGAGCTGGCATTGGCAGGCTGGGAAGCCGCACTCGAACTGGCGAAAGAAAAAGGCCCGGCTCCGATTCTCGAACAGGATTTTGAAGTCACCACCGAAATGCTGTGTCGCCGACCTGAAATGAAAAAAGATGGCTGGCAAGTAGGTAATAGCATTAAAGGCAAAGTGTTACATGCAAAATACAGCCGTTATATGCAAATGGTTGCTGAGGTTAATCCCGAACTTGTGGCTGAGCTGGAAAAAACTGGTGCACGTTTTACTCATCATAGTTCCATTGCGCCAACAGGCACAATTGCATTGTCTATCGGCAATAATGCAAGTAATGGCATTGAACCCAGCTTTGCACACCATTATTCACGCAATATTATTCGTGAAGGTAAAAAGACAAAAGAAAATGTTGATGTCTGGTCGTATGAGCTTCTGGCATATCGAGAAATGGTTAATAAAAAAGCACAGCCTTTCTCGGAACAGGAAGATGAAAAATTGCCTGGCTATTTTATTAGTGCGGATGATGTTACACCAAAACAACATGTTGATATTCAGGCGGCAGCGCAAAAATGGATAGATTCCTCGATCTCGAAAACCGCAAATATTCCAACCGATTTTCCCTACGATGAATTTAAGGATATTTATCTCTATGCCTATGAGAAGAAACTGAAAGGCTGCACTACATTCCGCTTTAATCCAGAAGTGTTTCAGGGTGTACTGGTTAAAGAGTCTGACCTGGAAAATACCACGTACCGGTTTTCACTCGACGATGGCAGCTTTGTTGAAGCGAAAGGTAATGAAGAAATTGATTATGATGGAGAAATGCACACAGCGGCAAATTTGTATGATGCTTTAAAAGAAGGTTATTATGGGAAGTTTTAAGTTGTAAGTTTTAAGTTAAAAACGTTATTCCATCCTTTGGTCCGAAAACGGCACATCCGTGTGCCACTGCTTCACGAATAGTGCTAAAAAAACAAAAGCTTATTTTAACCATAGATAAGTAACCTTAATACATACAACTTATAACTTGAATTCAGAAGGTGAGAAATATGGCTATAGAAATAAAAAATAA
>JAFLJY010000141.1 GCA_022712755.1 Gammaproteobacteria bacterium | reverse complement strand
ATAAATTTTCTGATTTCAGTAAGTTTTTCTTCAACGCTGTTCACATCGAGTGTGGCTGCACCGGTAACACCTTTCAACGAAACATAATAAACAAAACCACTGGCAATATCTGACAATTTTTTAATTCGTTGCTCAGTGCTTGTTGGCGCCAGTAAAAATATCGGATCCAGCCCCTGTGCTTTTAATGCTGGAACATATTCGTCGGCTTCTACCGGTGGCATATCAACGGTAATCACGCCATCAATACCACAGGCGGCAGCTTGCTCGGCAAAACACTGATAACCCATCACTTCAATCGGGTTGAGATACCCCATGACAATGATGGGTGTTTTGTTATCTGTCTGGCGAAACGCTTTCACCACGCTAAACACATCAAACAAACTTGTGTTGTGTTGTAGCGAACGCTCTGCTGCCAGTTGAATCACCGGGCCGTCTGCCATCGGATCAGAAAAAGGTGCGCCCAGCTCAATAATATCCGCACCAGCGGCAACCATAGCATGCATCAATGGCAAGGTGATTTCAGGTGTTGGATCGGCTGTCATCACGTAGGGTATTAATGCTTTACGTGCTGGAGCTTCTGACCTATGTGCTGTAGAACCCTGATCTTTTAACCTGGAAAAACACTCTGCTAAGCGGCTCACAATGCAATTCCTTCAATTTTGGCTATAGTATTAATATCTTTGTCACCCCGGCCAGACAGGTTAATAATAATACGCTGTTCTGGTTTCATGGTAGCCGCCAGTTTCATACCGTAGGCAACTGCATGACTGGACTCCAGTGCCGGAATAATACCTTCAACCTGAGTTAACGTGTGAAAGGCTTCAAGGGCTTCATTATCGGTGGCGGCAACATAGTTGACGCGACCTATATCTTTTAGCCAGGAATGCTCCGGCCCTACGCCGGGATAATCCAGACCGGCAGAAACAGAATGCGTTTCAATGATCTGACCATTTTCATCCTCCATTAAATAAGTACGGTTTCCGTGTAATACGCCGGGACTGCCGGCACATAAAGGTGCCGCGTGTTTGCCACTGTCTACTCCCAGGCCACCGCCTTCAACACCATACATAGTTACATTTTCATCTCCCAGAAATGGATGAAATAAACCAATGGCATTGGAACCGCCACCAACACAGGCGACCAGTGCATCGGGCAAACAACCATATTGCTGTTGCATTTGAGCTTTCGCTTCACGACCAATAATGGTCTGAAAATCACGTACCATCGCAGGATAAGGATGCGGGCCTGCAACAGTGCCTATAATATAAAAGGTATCATCAACATTAGTTACCCAGTCACGCATCGCTTCATTCAATGCGTCTTTAAGGGTTTTTGAACCAGACTCGACCGCCACCACTTTTGCACCCAATAATTTCATTCGGTACACATTCGGTGCCTGGCGCACAATATCTTCTGCACCCATGTAAACCACGCACTCCATGCCAAAACGTGCGGCAATAGTGGCCGTTGCCACGCCGTGCTGTCCAGCACCGGTTTCGGCGATCACACGTTTTTTACCCATCATCTTAGCCAGTAAGCCCTGACCGATGGTGTTGTTGATTTTATGTGCGCCAGTGTGATTTAAATCTTCTCGTTTAAGTAAAATTTGTGCACCACCCACACGGCTGGTTAAACGCTCGGCAAAATACAGAGGGCTGGGACGGCCAACATATTGCGCCAGGTCTTCATCAAATTGCGCCTGAAAATCTGCGTCTATTTTTATTTTTTCATAGGCATCACGTAACTCATCTAATGCCTGCATTAATGTTTCTGAGGCAAAAATGCCGCCGTATACGCCAAAGTGTCCACTCTCATCAGGCATGGATGAATAGTCTACAGACGCTGGTTTTTGTTTGATTGATTTATCGATTAACTGTGTCATATATTTAATTACGAATTAGAATACTGGCCTGTTGCATAAATGCAATGACTTTTTCTTTATCTTTAATTCCCGGTGAACTTTCCACGCCGCTGCTCACATCGACCGCAAAGGGGTGAACCAGATCAATCGCCTGTTTTACATTATCTGGTGTTAAACCACCTGCCAGAACAACAGGCATGGCAGTTTCAGCATGAACCACTGTAGCAATTGATGCCCAGTCAAACGATTCACCGGTACCACCTGCTTCACCGGGGGCGTGACCATCCAGCAACAATGCTTTTGCAGACTGGTATTTTTTCACGTTGGCAAACAAAAAGTCAGCATCGTGTTCAGCGCCTTTCATGCCCAGTGCTTTAATATAAGGTCTATTGAACTGTTCACAAAAGTCCACCTCTTCACTGCCATGAAACTGAATAAGGTCAATTTCTACATCTGCCAATACTGCACTAATCATTTTCTCGTCTGCATCTTTAAATAAAGCCACACGACTAACAAATGCGGGAATAAGCTGACTGATTTGTGCAGCCTGCGTATTACTGACAAAACGCGGGCTTTTTTCATAAAAAACCAGCCCAATAGCATCCGCGCCAGCATCAACAACCAGCTGTGCATCTTCACACCGGGTAATACCGCAAATTTTAACACGGGTTCGCATAAATGATTATAAAGAGGTTCAATGTAATTTATAGTGGGTGATTTTAATTTCATTTTGACACAGAGGTCACAGAGTTTTATGTTATATCGTTTAACATCATTCTTTTATTCTCTGTGACCTCCGTGATCTCTGTGTCAAAAAAGTTTATTATACATTTACCCACTACGATTCATATAAAATCCAATAAACCTCAATGATTAATATCAATGAATATCTGGCAACCAGCCACTATCCGGCAAGCCATGTTCTGCCGGGTATTCTACATTAACCAGATACAATCCGGCAGGTGATGCCGTCATGCCGGCTTTTTTTCTGTCCTGGCCCGTAGCAATTCCTGCATCCATTGTGTTTCTTGCTGGCCGCGCCCAATGACCAACAAGCTACCCATGATATTTCTTACCATATGGTGCAAAAAAGCATTGGCTTTAATGTCTAAAATTATGTAATCCCCGTTTCGTTTTACGCTGATGTTTTGCATCTCACGAACCGCATGTTTTGCCTGACATTGCGAGGCACGAAATGCAGAAAAATCATGCTCTCCTAATAAATACTGCGCGGCATGATTCATCAGGTGTGCATCGAGATGCTCAAAGACCCAGGCCACGTTATGTTGAAAGATAGCCGACCGGACTTTTCGATTAAACAGGATGTAACGATAGCTGCGTGATACCGCACTAAACCGTGCGTTAAACTGCTCAGTTACCTGCCGTACCCAGTGGATGGAAACATCACGTGGCAAATTGGTGTTGCCACCCAATATCCAGGCTTTTAATTCTCGTTGCACTGCCGTATCAAAATGCACTACCTGACCTGTGGCGTGGACACCGGTATCGGTTCGACCGGCACAGGTTAATCTAACCGGTTCGTTGGCAACTTTAGACAGTGCTTTTTCCAGTTCTTCCTGTACCGTGCGCGACCCTTTTGTTTGCATTTGGTAACCGCTGAATAAACTGCCGTTGTACTCAATACCCAGGGCGATTCTTTTATTTTTCATCGATTGCAGAAAAGTTAATTACTATTAGAACTTTGCACAAAGCCTATTTTGATTCCAGAATGGCATTATTGTCATCTCGACAAGCGGCAGAGATCTTGTACTATGATGGTAGAAGATCTCTCCCACTTGTCGAGATGACAGTCGTATGAAGTTTATATCTATCGCGCAAAAGTCTCACTATAATAAAAAACGCCAGCCTATATTCTGGCTGGCGCTTATACTTTATAGAATATTATAGGGGCTAACCCATTTTTGCCATTAATTCACTGGCTTCCTGTTTTTGCTCATCATTACCATCAGCAAGCACCTCTTCCAAAATACCTTTTGTGCCTTCGTGGTCACCCATATCAAGGTAGGCACGTGCCAGATCCAGTTTAGTGCTAATTTCATCAACATCATCCAGTTTGGACAAATCAAAATCATCTTCATCATCGCCGAAATCATTACTGGCCCCGAGTTTGACTTCTATGGATTCGGCTTCTACTGGTGCAGTTTCTATAGCAGTACTCTCTGCGTCCGTTTCTTCAACCACTTCACTGTCTGCCGTTTCATTCAGATCGACATCCAGTAATTCAGCTTCTTCTGTCAGGTCAATAGCAATATCTTCATCAGTGGTCATTGTTTCCGAATCAGCATCTGAATCCACATCAACAGCAATATCAACATCATCGACATCTTCAACAATAGCTGCCTCAACTATGGTTTCATCAACAGTAGCGGTGCTAGCATCACCTGCCACTTCATCCAGACCGATATCCATGTCAGTCAGGTCCATGTCAGTCAGGTCGAGAGGCTTTTCATAGACATCGGCTTCAATGTCATCTATTAAGTCTATGCCGTCTGTTTCAGCTACAACTTCATCTTTTATATCAATATCCAGTTCTGAGGCATCGATATCAAGTGCGAACTCCTCTTCTATGTCAGTGGATTCTTCTACCGCACCCACATCACTTAAATCAAATTCCAGCTCATCTTCAGGGCTTACTGATTCAGCATCAGCCTTTAATTCTGGCAGTTCCAGTGGTTCTTCATCCAGACCCGTATTAGTCAGATCCAGGTCAAAGTCCATTTCAGGCACGTCTGAAGACAGCGAGTCAGAAGCAAGACCGCCAACTATAGCGCTCTGAAACAGGGGATTATCTGCACATAGATCCTGCCCCATTCCTAAAACTTTCTTCCATGCTGGTGAAACATCATTATCCACACGTTGCTTAATGTCACTTGCAATATCGACAAACGCATCAGCATTTTTACTTGCATAATGAGTTTCCGCCAGTTTTACGCGGTAATCATCACGTTCTGGATTATCTGCAATGGCCTGTGTCAGCAACTCTTCGGCCTGTTGATAAATACCATATGCCAGATAAACATCGGCTTCTGCGATAATATCATCGCGAGTCTCTTCTTCGCCTGTTTTTTCTGAGACATCAGCTTCGTCCATAATGGCATCTTCTGCTGAATCCAAAACCATAGTTGATGTTGAATCAACATCATCGGCGATACCTTTGTCAACTACTGATGATGCCTTCTGCTCCGCTTTTTCCTCATCATCAACATCACTAGCCAGCTCATCAGCCAGGCTTTCAAGGTCATCAAAGTCACTCGTTGTTGTTGCTACTGTTGATATAGCTGGTACTGCTGTTGATTCTGCCACTGCCGCTTTGCGACGTTTAATGATCAACCCAATTAGCGCAACAAACAACAATAAACCACCACCTGCAGCAGCTAGCAGCATTGGATTATTTAACAATTGCGTTAATGGATCAGCCGACTCGTTATTTTCAATTTGTGGCTCGGTCTCAACAAAATCATCTGTGACTGAAGCCACCTGCTCTGGCAACTCCGCCATGCTTTCATCTTCTGCCAGGGCTTGATCAACTTGCATTTCATCAACGAATAGAGCTGCTTCACCGGCTTCTTCAGCAATCTCTGCGACTTCATCGTTTTCCAGTGTGGCTAATACGGCAGCTTCATCTATTTCACCCAGTGCGTCGGCTTCATCAAGAACAGCCTCAGCAGACATATCGGCGACATTTTTATCTATGGCCTCATCTACTGCGTTAACATCCGTATCTCCCATTACAGGCTCATCAATCACTGCATCTGCTGCTTCGCTTTCCGCCATATTTAACGACGGCACCTGAGCCAACTCTGCATCCTCAATAGCTAACATGCCTTTCATTTTTTCGACATTATGCTGCAATGCTTCAACTCTTTGTTGCAATGCTTCTTTTTCGACAAGTTCAGTTTCAACTCTTTCTCTTGCCAAAGCAAGTTCAGTGCGAAGCTCCTGCGCAGTCATTTCGACAGGGTCTTTTCCGCTTTTGGTTGAACTGCCAGAACCCGCGCTAACAATTTCTAAAGAGGCTTCTCCTTCTCTACCCGTAGCACTATCCTCAGCCATGTTTACAACAGCATTGGCATTATCTGTCTGCATGGCAGAAGCCGGTTGACCACTCGCCTTCAACTGTCGGTATTGCTGCCATAACGCTGCTTGCTCACGAACTAGTGCTACTGCATCTGCATGACTAATTGAAGTGATTTGACCATAATCCGGTACCCGTAAAACATAGCCCCGTTTTAAACCATTAATATTTTTATTAATAAAAGACTCTGGATTTTCCTGCAACATGGCGATCATCATTTGAGTCACAGTGACACTTTGATCTGGTCTCATCGCGGCAGCCAGTTTCCATGCGGTATCACCTGCTTTTATTTTATAACTGCCTGCGGCTTGATTGATTGCACTGCGTTGTTGTGATTGTTGTATAAAAGCAGGGGGTGAAGTTCTGCTTGTTTGACGCACAGCACCAGATTGTGTCTGCGTAACAGGAGCCGATGCCGGTGCAACTGCAACCTGCGCAGTTGGTACTGGCCTGGATGAGACTGACAAACCTGATGAAACGACAGGTGTAATATTGTTACCGCCACCTGAAACGGGACGAAAACCAGAATCGTTTGATACTGATGAAATGTTTGTAGATGCCGTACTGGTTGGCTGCGCCATAAATACGGGCGGATCCAGCAACACCGTGTACTCACGCAAGAGACGACCATTTGGCCAGTCAATTTCAACCAGAAAATTTAAAAAGGGTTCACGAATCGGGCTGCCTGAAGAAACTTTGATGTAAGATGAACCGTTAATTTCCACCGACTTAAAAATTAAATCATTGAGTAAAAAAGGACGGTCTAAGCCGGCACGCGAAAATTCTTTTCGAGAGGCCAGTTTAACGATGAGAGTATCGGCTTCTTCTGGTGTTGCAGATAATAGTTCTATATCTGCATTTAATTTTTGATTTAATGCTGAATTAACTTCGATTTCACCCAGACCAAGGGTGTATCCTGTATCAGGTAAAAATAACGCTGCGGCCACGATAGCTCCAAGCAATTTACGAGCTGGCCGTTGTTGTGCTGACAATTTATGCACTGGTGAGTCCCCTTTTTATTTTTATTCTTCAGCTAAATACGCAGGGTTTTCATTCATACTGCAACCTTTATTTTGGCACATACTCATTGAAGCGCGGTAAAACCAATCAAATACAATACGAAATGACCTGCAAAAATGGATAATTTAAAGCATACTAAAAGCATGCAGATGTAACTATAGGTTATAAATACTGTTTTATCAAAATCTCAGCAATTTGTACGCTATTTAATGCTGCCCCTTTACGCACATTATCCGACACCACCCACATATCCAGTCCTTTTTCAAAAGAAATGTCTTCACGAATTCGACCGACATAGGTGGCATCATGGTTTGCGCCTTCCGTTACCGCTGTGGGATAACCACCATCTTCACGCTCATCCAGCACCTGAACACCATCAGCTTTAGACAATAATTCTGTGGCTTGTTGCGCGGTAATTTTATCAACAGTTTCAATATGCAGTGCTTCTGAATGACCATAAAACACCGGCACACGAACAGCTGTAGGATTCACCATAATAGCTTCATCTTCAAAAATTTTACGTGTTTCCCATACCATTTTCATTTCTTCTTTGGTATAGCCATTATCCATAAACACATCAATCTGCGGTAATACATTAAATGCAATTTGTTTTGGGTAAACTTCACACTTCATCGGTTTAGCATTGAGCAGACGCGCGGTTTGACCGGCCAGCTCCTTAATGGCTTCTTTACCGGTACCCGATACTGCCTGATAAGTTGCCACATTAATGCGTGTTATACCAACTGCGTCATAAATTGGTTTTAGCGCGACCAGCATTTGAATGGTCGAACAATTAGGATTAGCAATAATGCCGCGTGTTTTATGTTCGGCAATGGCGTGTGGGTTAACCTCTGGAACCACTAACGGAATGTCATCGTCATAGCGAAACTGCGAGGTATTATCAATAACCACGCAACCGGCAGCAGCCGCAATGGGTGCATATTTTTCAGAAATAGAGGCACCGGCTGAGAACAGCCCAATTTGTGCTTTTGAAAAATCAAACTTGTCTAAATCCTGTACGACCAGTGTTTTGTCGCCAAATTCAACACGTTTACCGGCAGAGCGGCTACTGGCCAGCGCATAAACTTCACCTACAGGAAATTTGCGTTCCGCCAGAATAGACAACATGGTTTCACCCACCGCACCGGTGGCACCCACAACCGCAACATTATACTTTTTACTCATAAACTTATACTTCACTTAAAAATTAAATATTTAAAAATCTTTCACCGCAAAGGCGCGGAGACGCAGAGTTTTTTATAATTTCGCCTACGGCACAACAAAAAATAATATGTTTTTCTCTGCGCCTCTGCGTCTCTGCGGTGAAAACTTTTTAAAGCTCTGCCAGAACAGCCTCACCCATTTCTACCGTACCCACTTGTTTACAGCCTTCTGCCATAATATCTGGTGTGCGTAAGCCTTTATCTAACACATTACCCACTGCCGCATCTATTTCATCAGCAAGATCTGCGTGACCCAGACTGTAACGTAACATCATTGCTACCGATAAAATAGTTGCCAATGGATTGGCGATACCTTTACCGGCAATATCCGGTGCGGAGCCATGAATGGGTTCATACATGCCTTTTGAATTTGCGTCTAATGATGCAGAAGGCAACATGCCAATCGAACCAGTCAACATGGCAGCCGTATCCGATAAAATATCACCAAACATATTTTTGGTGACCATAACATCAAACTGTTTCGGCCATTTCACTAACTGCATGGCAGCGTTATCGACATACATATGGCTGAGTTCAACTTCAGGGTAATCACTGGCCGTTTTTGTCACCACTTCACGCCACAACTCGGAAACTTCCAGCACGTTGGCTTTATCTACCGAACACAAACGTTTGCCACGTTTCATTGCAATATCAAATGCGACACGACTAATACGATCAATTTCGCTTTCTTTATAAACCAGGGTGTTAAAGCCTTTGCGCTCACCTGAAGCATCGGTTTCGATGCCGCGCGGTTCACCAAAATAAATGCCGCCGGTTAATTCACGTACAATCATAATATCCAGACCCGCGACAACTTCGGGTTTTAAAGAAGATGCATCGGCCAGTTGCGGATATAAAATTGCCGGACGTAAATTGGCAAATAATTCGAGTTCAGAACGTAAAGCAAGCAGACCACGTTCAGGACGAAGCTCACGCGGCAGCTCATCATATTGCAGACCACCGATAGCACCAAATAAAATGGCATCAGAAGACCTTGCCAAAGCCAGCGTTTCATCGGGTAATGGTTTACCAGCCGCATCATAACCGGCACCACCTACCGGGGCTTCACTCATTTCAACATCAAGACGGCCACTGTTTTTATAATGATCTAAAATTTTAACTGCTTCTGCAACAATTTCTATTCCAATGCCGTCACCGGGCATTACTGCAATTTTTAAACTCATGTTTTTCTCTAAAAAATATAATCTGCTAAACAAGCAGGGAATTATACGCTTTTAATTTAAAATAATTTTAGCAGCGAAGGTCACAAGCGCATGAAGCACAGGAGCGACCTTCGCGGCAAATATCTTTTATTCTCTTTCAAAACAACCAGGGCATTGTTTGTTTTCTTTTTTCCTCAAAGGCTTTTATTTCATCCGCATGCTGCAAAGTTAAGGCAATATCATCCAGACCATTTAACATACAGTGTTTACGAAATGCATCAATTTCAAAACTTGCGATTTTTTCACTATCGACACTTACTGTTTGAGCATCAAGATCAATGCTCACCTGTAAACCAGAAATTACTGACACTCGGCCAAACAAATCATCAACAATGTCAGCATCAAGGGCAATGGGTAATAAACCATTTTTAAAACTATTATTAAAAAAAATATCGGCAAAACTCGGCGCGATTACCGCACGAAAACCAAAGTCATCTAATGCCCATACCGCGTGTTCGCGTGATGAGCCACAGCCAAAATTTTCACGTGCCAGCAATATTGTTGCTTTATCGTAAGGTGGCTGATTTAAGATAAAATCAGGGTTTAGCTTACGTCCAGCATTATCTATTTTAGGGCCGCCTTCATCCAGATAACGCCAATCATCAAATGCGTTTGGTCCAAAACCGATGCGTTTTATTGATTTTAAAAACTGTTTGGGAATAATGGCATCGGTGTCCACATTAGGGCGATCCAGTGGCGCAACAATGCCTTTATGTTGAGTAAATGCTTGCATAATAATTATTCTCGAATTTCAGCTTCCAGTTTATTGGATGCCTCACTTATTTCTGCCGGCAACTGTTTAACTGCTTCAGCCGCATTTTGCGCACCATGCTGCACAGCATCGCCGGTTTCTTTCAAATTCTCTTTAAAATTACAGGCTGAAAGAATTAATACTGTAAAAACTAACAAGATGACTTTTTTCATTCTCTGGTTTCTCTATTTATTTATATCTGTAAAACGACCATTAATTGCTGCCGCAGCCGCCATCGCCGGGCTAACCAGATGGGTACGACCGCCCTGTCCCTGGCGGCCTTCAAAATTACGATTTGAAGTCGACGCACAACGTTCTCCTGGCTCCAGACGATCAGCATTCATTGCCAGACACATGGAACAACCCGGCTCGCGCCACTCAAAACCGGCATTGATGAAAATTTGATCCAGACCTTCTGCTTCTGCCTGTTTTTTTACTAAACCTGAACCCGGCACCACCATCGCAAGTTTTATATTGCTTGCTACTTTTTTACCCTGAGCAACCAGCGCAGCGTCTCGTAAATCTTCTATACGTGAATTAGTACATGAACCAATGAATACTTTATCCACCGCTATTTTATTAATCGGCGTACCGGCTTCAAGCCCCATATAGGCCAATGCTTTTCTCATACCATCGGCTTTGACGACATCGTTTTCATCGTCAGGGTTGGGTACAACTGCATCAATAGCTACGACCATTTCAGGTGACGTACCCCAGGTCACCTGGGGTTTAATATCGGCTGCATTTAACGATACCACCTTGTCAAAGTGTGCACCGTCATCACTGTGCAAAGTAGACCACCAGGCTTCTGCTTTCTTTTGTGTTGTGCCCGTTGGCGAGTATGGCCGTCCTTTCACATAATCTACCGTGGTCTGATCAACGGCCACCATGCCCGCACGTGCACCCGCTTCAATTGCCATATTACAAACCGTCATCCTGCCTTCAATGGACAAAGCACGAAT
>JAFLJY010000140.1 GCA_022712755.1 Gammaproteobacteria bacterium | reverse complement strand
GCGAAATGTTTTGCCGGCATCGTAAGCCTGCAATTCACTCAGTGACAGCTCTGCAATATCAACATCGACTCCACAACTGCTGAGCAAATTGGCAGCAGGTGCACAGACCAGCACAGCATCTTTAGTCAGGAACAGGTTCAGTACAAGGCCACTGGCACCGGCGCCTAATGCAGACCAAAAAGATTCCATGGTGCTCGCTGGTGATGACCAGCCATCTCCATTCAATGCGTAAATTCGGCCGACTACCGGATAACCAATTTCCATCATTATCACCTCGTTATCTTTATTATGTCAGCATTGCTGGATAGATCACCCATGATAGTGTGATCTCAATCAGTGATTGCATTGCATATCCAAAAACCACTGGATAACGGTGTTTACCCGCGTTGGTAACACCGGATGTTTTCGAGAGACGATATATATCGTATTGAGCAGTTCGTTCTTGCCTTCTTTTTCGTAGACGAACAAATTACCATCATCGATATTTTTTTGCACACAATGACGCGGAAAAACCGAAATACCCAACGCACCAACCACCATATGTATCGCACCTTCAATACTGTTCATCGCACCTGCGTGATGCAGTGAACGGTCACTGATATTAGTGCACTCGGACAAAAAATGATGCATCCAGTAATTAAAATACACGCCCATGCCGGGGTAGTCGATATACTGCCGCTGCAACAGATTATCCGCATCCAGAGTAGCCACTTCATTTTGATTTGCACCGACTAGAATGTATTCTTCATCGCAGAAGCTCACATAATTGAGCAAGGGGTGTTCAACTTTTTCGGTGACAAAACCAAAATCGATTTTACCGTCGATGACCAATGGCAGAATTTGTTCATTTGGTAGCAGGTCCACTTTTAACTCCAGTGCCGGATGCTCGCGTCGTCGTTCGAGTAACATTGGAAAGTGAGGTGACAACAGACAGCTCGGTGGCATCGCATAACTGACCAAACCTTCAACAACATTCCTTTCCTTATGCATGGTGTCCATCAGCTTGGCAATGGCATCGTTATAGGTACGAATATAATTCAGCAAAGTTTTGCCTTCGTCAGTGGGCACCGTGGCCTTGCTACTACGCATAAACAACGAAACACCCAGCTGTTCTTCCAGCTTTGATATGTGCTGACTGATACCGCTTTGAGTCATGGCGGCATGGTTAGCCGCCAACGAAAAATTCTCGTACTCGCATGCAGCCACAAATGCTTTAAAATAACGTGGGTCAAGACGCAGGAAATCTAGATTCGCCAAATTCATAAAAAACTCCGGAATGACTGAAAGACACGTGATTTGATTATCGCTACATGTCTTTTCTATTTCAAGTTTAATTTTCCAGCACTGCAAAAAACTTTATCGATAGAGTGTTAACGGCATTGCTGAGGTGCATACCGATACTAAACCATTTTACTGGCTCGCAGCGACTGCTCAATAGGTAGGTGGCTATCCATGTTGTGCAGACATTCCATCGTGATGTTAATAGCATCGGCGTTGTTCAACCAGTTATCAACAACATCTCCGCGCTGTTTGACCTGGAAATAATAAGCTTCAACAACGCCTGTTGGCATCGGCTTAACACGCAACCCAAGAAGGAAACCATTTCTAAGATCGCCGTATTCCACTTCCATGGATTCACTGGGTTGTAGAGTGATATTGAGTGTACCGTAGATGCTGTTCAAGTCGTTATTTGCCTGCACATAAAGCGTGGCCATCATGCTCATCCCGGTCAGGTTGTTGATTAAACGTCTATTCTTCACTTTTTTCTCCTGTATATTGCTCTCCAATTATTTGCTCTAAATATAATGAGCATTGGACAGTTTTCCCAATAATCATTTATGATGCCCGGCATCAAGCAAAATGATTGAACCGCTGTTTATGCGCTATCATGGGACGCAGGCTACTGCGAATAGAAAAAACAAAATGGACGAGAAAGAAATACAACTTTGCACACCGGATGGCATTCGTGTCTGGCGCGGTTTTCGGTCGCGCCGTTTTTTCGATAACAGAGCAGGATTCAATAGTAAGATTGGCGGTATATTCGTACCCCAAACCGCACAGCAGATGGAGCCACTCGGGCTGCGCGCCTACTTCCCGGCACTATTGCCCGACTCCCTTCTTCCTGGTAACAAAAACCGGCTGTTGAAAATTCCCGACGAAGTCGCGCTGGTCATATACCCTTCCAGAGCAAGCTATAATGAGGCGGTTAAACACAGCGTAACCGGTCGCGCCTATGGCTTGCTGCACAGCTCAGTATTTAACTTCAATGACCCGAAAATACCGCCAAGCCAGAGCGGTTACCCAGAACCATGGTCAGGTGAACTACACTGGGATACACCCTGCCACCTGGCATCCAACGCAATCGACTGGCGCTCAGGGGTAACACATTTACTCGCTGCCCGACCAGACCACAACATGACAGCAGAGAACTTCCTCGAACAACTAAACAACATCATCCACGGCTGGATGCTAAAAGCTGAAAAAAAGGTGAATGGTTCGATCATCTGCGCCAGTTCAGAATACCTTCTGTACTGGGAACATAGTGACACAGGTACAAAAGAAGGTAGCTTGTTACCATTGCTGCAGAAAATACTAGAAACACCTTACCTCAACAGCGCTGCCAGATCCGTCATCGTACCTCCAGCATTTTATCAACCCGACGAAGGTGTCGACATATCGGCTGGCGATTTTCTGGATGTGCGAGTGGATACTTACAGGTAAGCCGTTAGAAACATTTCTTAATTAACCGCTTACAAATGATAACTACGGAACATCTGATTAAGTCCCTCCTTTGAAGTAACACAAAAACAATTTGAAATAAGCAAAGAAAAACAACGTTATTTTATGTGCTTACGTTACGGCGCAAAAAGCGGAAACAAACTTGATGGGGCATGAAACAAAGGAGAACGGAGGGTAACGTCACCTTTCTATCCATTAAACGAATGGATTGTGGCTTGAAACGTGGTTTTTCCTGTGCATTAGACGATTGGTTTGGCGTGACGTTATCTTCCTTGTTTTGTCTTTAATATGATAATACATGGAATGATTCATTCCTGTTAATATCACTGTTATATTGTGTACTCAATAAAAAGTTTTTTAAGGTTAAAAACAAAGCTCATTTATCCCTAAACCTTTTTATTTTATCCGGTGCTTCAATTAAAAGTGCCAATCAAAAAAGAGCAGATGCAAACAAGAGGTCAGTGCCATATTCGTGGATGCCAAATAAAGGCTAAAAAATTAAGTGAAGTGATAAGCAAAAAATTATCATTACAGTCAGTTCAGTTAACGCTGAAAATACTGTGCTAATATTTTAGTTCGCAATGTAACAAAGCGCATACATCGGATGGCAAAAAGCGTCGTTCCGCTTCGCTACACTATGTTTTTTGCCACCGATGATGCGAAACGTTATACGGTAATAGGTATACCAATTTTACTGGAGTAAATACATTGAGAAATTTAGCGATATTAATATTCCAAACTCTTGACGGTGTGATGCAAGCTCCTGGTGCTCCATCGGCAGGTTTTCCCAAGGGTGGTTGGGCTAATGATTGCTGGACTGATGTTATGGAACAGGTTGTTCGAGAGGCAATGTCTGAGAATTATGATCTTTTGTTGGGGCGTAATACTTACAATACTCTCGCTTCAAGTTTTTCCGATGTTGCACCAGGTGATCCAGTCGCAGATATACTCAACCAGGCAAAAAAGTATGTCGTAACATCGGATACAAATGATCTCTCTTGGAAAAATTCTGTAAAAATCAACAGCCAAGATGTAGCTGAAGAAATATTAAAACTAAAGCAAGAAGATGGCCCTTTACTACAAGTACATGGAAGTTGGCAGCTAATTCAAGCCCTGCTTTCTAATCAGCTTATTGACGAATTTCGGATTTGGACTTTCCCAGTAGTAGTTGGTGAAGGTAAACGCTTGTTTGCTGACGGAACCGTTCCGACTAAACTTCAGCTCACTCAGTTTGAAACTAGCCCATCAGGTGCACTCATGCACTTCTATAAAAGGGCTGTTTGAGTGGCGTATAAATCGGGTAAGGGCTGACTTC
>JAFLJY010000139.1 GCA_022712755.1 Gammaproteobacteria bacterium | reverse complement strand
CCAGCTAGTGGTATAACCCGTTTCCTTAAAGCGGATATAACCATTAGCATCAATAATAAAAAGCGCAGGCACACCTGCGACACCATAGCGTTTAGTAAGACCACCGCTTTCATCGGTAATGGTTCGCCATTGCACTCCTTTTGACTCCATAAATTTTGCCACCTCAAACGAACCGCCTGACTGCATTGCAACACTCAACACAGGCCAGCTTTTTGAAACGGACTGAACAGCACCCTGCTCAAATTCACAGATTTTGCACCAGCTTGCCCAGAAGTATAATAACACCGGTTCACCACGGTAATCTGCGAGGGAGACTTGCTCACCGCGTAAATCACTTGCGACAATATCAGGCGCAGAGCCGGCAATCATATCTCGCTGAGTCCAACTACGGACTACTAAAAACAGCACAAGAAAGAAGATTATCTGAAAAACCACGGATAACACACGGCGTTTTGAGCTTGTACTCTTTTTACGAAAAAACACGATTTTTTATCCACAATATGTTGGAATCAATTTATCCTGTAACGTAATATACAGCAATGTTACCCATTATTCCCCTATTAGCGGTTATTTCAAACTTGCAGGTTGCAACACCTGTCATTATTAAAACCACCGAACTTGAGCTTGAGTTTACAGCTCGCTCAGCCAACCAGATGGCTTCGTTTTATGAAGCACGTGGTTTCCCCAAAACCATGTTGTCTATACTTAAGCAACAGTGTTTTATTACCGTTGGCATTACCAATACCAGTAATAAAAAAATCTGGTTAGAACTGTCTAACTGGACTTTTTCTTCTGCGGGTAAGCCTTTAAAACGCGAGCATCGTGATTACTGGAAAAACCGCTGGCAGAATATGAACATCCCGTTAAGTAAACAGTCTACTTTTCGCTGGACCTTAATTCCAGAAACACTGGATTACTTGCCCGGGGAACGTGAAGGTGGAAATATTATTTTACCCTTCACTAAAGATGCCATTACATTAGAGGCGACTTTCGCCACGGGTGAAAATAAACAGGGTAAGACAATAACCATAAACACGGATAAAATCTTTTGTGCCCAGGATGCGCCATGAAAAAACCTTACTATTATTTCAAACAGCTTTTATTGCTGATAATCGTCAGCCTTGTTTCATCCAGCTTTATATCATCTATTAGCATCGCTGAAAACGTTGACGAAATAAATCCACCATTTGGCCTTCGCCATTATGATATTGGCAAAGCCCCTGACTTCATCCTGAACAATATTGACGGTGAAAAATTTCAGTTAAGCGAAGCGAGAGGGCGCTGGATATTTCTACACTTCTGGGCTAGTTGGTGCGGCCCCTGCCGGGAAGAAATGCCTGCAGTGCAACGCCTGGATGATATCTTTCAAAAAGATGAACTGGAAATAGTCATGGTTAACACCGCGGAAGACGAAGACACTATATTCGAGTTTTTAGCTGCCATTAATGTCGAATTAAATAGCTTACTAGACAGTGATGGACAGGTCACCGAAGTCTGGAAGCCTAGAGGTTTACCAACAAGTTTTCTTATTAATCCAAAAGGTGAAGTTAAATATCAGGCCATCGGTGGGCGTGAGTGGGATAAAACAGAGTATGTTCAATTTATCAGGCGCTTGATTGCTACATCAAAGTAACACTTTTCCTTAGTAAATTATTTGTAGCTTCTCAATAACCCGTGGCAGGATTTGGTTTTGAGACTGTCGGTAGCATGGATGCTACCGTCAAGCCTACAGGGACGTATTTACGGCGTGTCTCAAAAGTAAATCCTGCCACGGGTTATTGAGAAGCTACAATTATTTGCGCTGCATCACCGCAATTAAAACAACATCTCCCAAAAACGCCGCCGCGTCTTTTCATCCATACCGTTATTCATCATATAACCAACGTGTTTATCCAACATACCCAGGTCAATATATTCTTTTTTAATTTCTATGCCCCACATGGCACCAATACGATTGGGCAAATACGAATAACGTGCGTCTATAATCAGGTTTTTATCGCGTGGGCTTATGGCAAGAAAATCATCAGAAAACCAGCGAAAACGTTCAATATCTTTCGCCTGCTGGCTGCCTTCTGGCAACCACGGAAAGTCACTTTGCACATTCAATTTCTGAATGGATGAACCTTTAATATAATCAACATGCCACAATAGCCTTACCGCGTCCACATAATAACGACCATCGTATTCATACATCAGCTTCCATACATGGCGATTGCCAAAACCGGGTTTTATCTGGCTACGTTCGATATGATGACCGCGCTCTTCGGCAAGCAGATAAACCGCTTGTTCTGCGCGGTGTTTTTGCACCAGACCCAAACTTAAAAACAGCACTGCATAAATAAACCCTGTTCTCGCATATGTAACGTTTTTTTTATATACGGCAAGCGCAACTAAAATTATTATCGGCAGGGTAAACATAGGGTCGACAATTGAAACCGTACCCCAGGCAACACGCTCATTGGAAAAAGGCCAGAATAATTGTGTGCCATAAGAGGTACAGGCATCAAGCAAACCATGCGTGGCATAACCTAACAATGAAAATAGGTACACCTGCGCAAAAGATAATTTTGATTTAATAAAAGGGTAAAAAAGCAGGGAGCACAATAATGCACCAAAGGGGATAAAAATAAGTGAATGGGTGAACTGGCGATGGAATTCTAAAAATAATAATGGATCATGTTCTGATCGAATAAACATATCCAGATCAGGTGCCATACCAGCAAGTGCACCAATAACCAGCGCACTAAACTGTTTCGATTTATCTTTGGCAAAGGATTGCGAAAGACTTGCACCAAGAGCGGCTTGTGAGAGTGGATCCATTGTTTTTAAAACTCAATAATTTTAATTCAATAATTTCATACGCACTATCGCTACTATACCAAATTGGTTATATAAAGCACTATATAAGAAAACTATAATATACGTCCGTTTTATGCTTAACCATCAATTCATATGACTGAAAAAGAATTCGCCGAAATCTCACTCACACTGGGTCTAACCTTTGGCATTAGCTATATGTTATTTATTGTTTACAAACTGGCAGAAGACTCCAAAGCCGGACGTTATGGCATGATGGTTTTATTTGTCGGCCTGGGACTTGGCATTTTTGGTTTTGCCGCGAAATATGTCATCAAGATGTATCTTGATAGTCAGCTTGCTTAACACTACAACTCTGGCTTAATCTTTTTTACGGTTAATTTTCACCTAAGTTGAAAACGTACAAACGACACTTAACGGAAGTTATAAGTTGTATGTTTTAAGTTATAAGCGTTATTCCATCCTTTGGTTCGAAAACGGCACATCCGTGTGCCACTGCTCCACGAATAGCGCTAAAAAAACAAAAGCGTATTTTAACCACAGGTAAGTAACTTAAGACATACAACATACAACTTATAACTTCCGTTCCTAACCGTACTCAGTCATTCACCCAACAACCACCAATATTAGCCTACACACTGCTTAACAAGCTCGGTAATTTCCGGTCGGCAGGAGCCGCAATTGGTGCCTGCCTGACAAAGTTCCCCGACCGCCTGTGTATCTTTTGCGCCACCTTCCATTACCGCTTTGCGAATTGTTTTTTCACCCACATTAAAACAGGCGCAGATGATTTTACCGACATCTTCCACATCGGCTGGCGGTGTTCCCTGCAGTAAAGCTGCGCGCTCTTTGGCTGACAGGCTGTCTTTTTGAAACAGGCTGATTAACCAGTCTCTGGGCGGCAATAAAATCGATGAGTCGATAAATATCACACTGTCCAGACGTCCTGCGACAAAACGTGCGGCGCGATAATGTCCGTCTGCCTTATCATAAAATTCTGCCCATTCTTCACCGGCTTCGACATTGAGTAGCGTTCTGGCATGTGTTGCCCAGTTTTCCGGTGTTTCCTGGCCGGCAATTTCATAACGCCAGAAACCTTTGCCGCGTGAACGCGCCCAGTAACGTGAATATTTTAAAACCGGTTTTTGCCTTGAAATAATAAACCCATACCAGCTGGAATCGCAGGCTTTGATATTTGCCACTGCGTGTTTAAACTCCGGCTGGCCGGAGATGGGATCAACCACTGTCTGGATCAAACTACCCACTCTAGCCTGAGCACTAAACTGCAGGTTCCAGTGCATTGGCACAAACAGCGAACCCGACTGTTGCCGCTCTGTCAGCCGTATACGCACAAATATTTCCGCGCCTGTTTCGCTGCTAATTTGCGCCAGTTTGCCGTCAACCAGCTCAAAACGTCTGGCATCTTCAGGGTGTATTTCAACAAAGGGTTCAATATCGTGCGCGGATAATCTTGGTGACATGCCGGTACGGGTCATCGTGTGCCAGTGATCTCGCACCCGACCGGTGTTCAAAATAAATGGGAATTGCTGGCTGACTGTCGCTGCCGGAGATTGCGGTGTGATGGCAATAAAACGGGCACGACCATCGGCTGTACTGAATTTACCATCACTGTACATTGGCAACTTATCTGCTTGCCTGCCGGTAACCGGCCACTGCACTGGCTGCATCGCATTGTATTCAGATAAACTCATGTCACTTAGGCCGGAGAGATCTAACTGACGATGCGGGTCTTTTTTATAAGCCGTTAAACGTACATACTCATCAAATATTTCAGCTGCTGAACGATAAGGAAACGCCGCTTTATAACCCATAAACTGCGCCAGTTCAGTAATGATCTGCCAGTCATGTTTAGCCAGACCGGGGGCGGATAAAAAAGGGCGCTGGCGTGAAATTCGGCGTTCTGAGTTGGTCACTGTACCATCACGCTCACCCCAGGTTGTTGCTGGCAGGCGAACATCAGCCAGTCTGACGGTATCAGTATTATTCACACAGTCGGACACCACCACAAACTCGCAATTTTCTAAGGCTGCTTTTACACGATTGGCATCGGGCATACTGACTACAGGATTGGTGGCCATAATCCAGATGGCTTTGATGTTTTTCTTCTCAATTTCATCAAAACAGTCGATGGCTTTAAAACCGGCTTTACTTGCAAGCGTTGAGGTTTGCCAGAACTCAGCAACTATCTCACGATGCACTGCATTGTCAATTTCCATGTGCGCAGCAAGCTGGTTCGCCAGGCCACCCACTTCGCGTCCGCCCATTGCATTGGGCTGCCCGGTAAAGGAAAAAGGCCCCATGCCTTTACGACCAATGCGCCCGGTCAACAAATGGCAATTGATAATGCTGTTTATCTTATCGACACCACTGCTGGACATGTTGATGCCTTGCGAGAAAACCGTGACCACACGTTCAGTACGCGCAAACCAGTGATAAAACTGCAAAACATCATCGACACTTAGACCACATGCTTGCGCCACCATATTTATATCAGCCGATGATTGCTGCGCCGATTCAAGTGCCTGCTGCACCCCGTTGGTTGATGTTTCCACAAAGTGCAAATCCATTTCGCCAGCTGCCTGCAACCACACCAGCAAACCGTTAAATAAAATGGCATCGCTTCCGGGGCGAACCGGCAAATGCAAATCGCTGACATCACTGGTCTGAGTACGGCGAGGGTCAATGGTGATTATTTTTAAATCCGGATTCAACTCTTTGCTGCGTACTATTCGCTGATATAACACCGGGTGACACCATGCGGTATTGCTACCCGCCAGCACGATGAGCTGTGCGCGTTCCAGATCATCATAATTGCATGGCACCACATCTTCACCGAAAGCGCGTTTATAGGCAGCAACAACCGATGACATACAAAGCCGGGAATTAGTATCAATATTGGCGGAACCAATAAAGCCTTTCATCAGTTTATTGGCAACATAATAATCTTCGGTGAGCATTTGACCGGAGACATAAAAGGCCACCGCATCAGGGCCATATTGCTTAATGATGCCACTGAACTTTTTCGCTATTTCAGAATAGGCCTGCTCCCAACTGACCTGCTCGCCATGTATTTCGGGATATAACAAACGTTCGGCCAGATGCACGGTTTCACCCAGTGCTGAGCCTTTGGAGCATAAACGGCCATAGTTAGAAGGATGATCTGGGTCACCCAGCACTTCAACACGGCCATTATCAAACATGTTAACGACAACACCACAACCTACCCCGCAATAGGGACAGGTGGTTTTTGTACTGCTGATGCTCATCGGGTATTTCCTGACGCTGTTAGCTTAAAATGCCCATTATATAGGGTTATCTGTGGTTAATAACATGGAAGCTAAAGATGGGGAACGGAAATTGAAAAATCTATAGGGCATCTCTAATAATTCCATCCTTAGGTGCGTTAACGGTGCATCCATGCACCACTTCTCTGTTTAAGCAGATTTGTACTTGAGAGGCTCAAGAACAAGGCGAAGATCACAGGAAATAGTGGGCTATTTGCAAGGTTTTCAACGAAGTTATTGAGTCTCTCAAGTGCGAAGATGCCAATCATGAGAAGTGGCACACGGATGTGCCGTTAACGCACCTAAGGATGGAATTATTAAAGATGCCCCATATTCCCGGGTTTAACCATGGTTATTGAAAACCATGACTGCTGTAACTTAATCGGCAACAACAGCTTTAAGAGTGGAAATGTCCAGCTGGAAATGATTATGGCGGATTTCTTTTATTAAACCCGTACGCTTAAATTCAGAGAGTGTTCGGCTGGCTGTTTCAATTGTCATATTCAATATTGAGCCAATATCTTCGCGACTTAACAAAAAGCATTCCGAAGAATCCTCATCTTCAATTAAACATAGCAGCAAATTTGCCATACGTTTTTTTGCAGAACCGGTTGACAATTTTGTTATCCAGGATTCCGCTTCAGTTAATGTTTTTTGCCAACGTGTCATCAGGTCTTTAAGCAACACAGGGTTTTGCTGGCTTAAACGGCTCACCGCGTCTTTCGGATAACGGCATAACTCTGTAGTACGCAGCACCACGGCATCATGATCATACAGCTCACCCGTCATCATTTCCAGCCCTAACACATCAGTACTACGCACCAGACGCACAATACGTTGCGTACCATCAGGCAGGTACTGCACCAGTTTCAATAACCCACTACGCACGGTAAAAAGGTGGTGACCTAAATCGCCTGCCTTATACAGCACATTACCAGGCTGCAGCGTCAATTGCTCAATATCTTCATGCATTGACTCAAAATCCTTTTCTGTCAAACCACTGAACAAAACCGAACTGCGCATAGAACACACAAGACAGTCCGTATCGCCTTCCCAAGCTTGTGTTAAAGTCACTTGTTTTACCACTGATTTAGTTCCTGTAGAATAAATAAATCCAATTTTACCATTTTTAATGTATCTAATTCTAAGATAATTTGGTATAGACTATACGGAAAATTCGACTATTGGTTCTATATTCATGCTTTTTTTGCCGCTCAGCTGCGCTATTAGAGGATAGAAACCTTTGCAGAATATGGAAAACATTCAATACACTGTCATCTCGGTCAGAGGGATGACAATAGCTAAAAAATTGTTTCGTGCAATACCCTCAAATAATAAGTTTCAAAACGACCACTTCAACTTACAATGTTGAGCTTACAATACTCTTTTTTGGCCAGAAAGTATCAAGCACTTTTAAAGCTGTAACCACATAGATAGCTGCCATTGAAATAAACAAAACTCGCAAAACAAAATTTTCTGAGAAATCCGCACCCTCGGCCAAACTACTGTTTACCAGAATAATCATCGCTACCATTGCTGATGGCAGATATTTTGCAATCGGTTTAGCGGAGTTTATTGCTGCGCCAAAACCAATACTGGTTAAAAACATAAGTACAACCAGAAAATAATACTCCGGTACCGCAACCAGTGCCCAGTAAACGAAAAAAGCGATACCACCGCCAATTAGCGTTGACTTGATCGAATTCATTCCCGCTTCTTTACCTTTGTCCAGATTGGGCGACAAAGTGAAGATCGCAGCAAACACCATCACCAGTATCTGACTGCTCCAGTTGTTGGCAATAAAAACGATAGCGATGGGTAACACCACAATGGTACTTTTCAGAGCGAACCTTGCAGCCGGTGCTGAGTAGCCCGGCTGGTATCCTGCTGGTGCTTGTTTTACAGATCCGCCAACAGAACCGGCAGGCGCATCGGGTACGATATAATGCGCCAGCCATAACAAAGTTATCGTTAACCAGCTAGAGAAAACCAGACCGGATAAAACACCAATAGCAAGTCCCTCATGCAACCCAGCCAGCATTGGCATCAACAATAAACAGATTAATAACATCAGCACCAGCCAGAACGAACCACCACGATTTAAATAGTAATAAGTATGGAATAGTGCCAGCGCCAGCAGCGGTACATAAATAACGGGAAACGGCAGGATGAACTGGGTAAATAAATAGCCAATGCCAAATGCGAATAAAGTATCTCGCATGTTGCGAACACCTTGTTGCAGTGTTGGCCTGGGTAATGGCAGCGCCAGAAAAACAGCGGATAACACCGGAAATAAAAAAGACAAGGGCCAGGCAATGCCAAATGCCAGAGCAGCAGCAATAGTTATTCCTACCGCGTAACGAAGTGCTCTTATTTGTTGTGGCCTGGTTAGCAAATCATACCTTTCAAAGTTACAGTTAAAGGTTTTATGTTTTATGTTTTATGATTTATCTTTTAATTTAAGAACGACGCTCATCTGACTCTTACTAAAGACTTATAACTTATAACTTAAAACTTAAAACCTACAACCATCTCTAATACACAAATGAAAACCAGCTCAACATCCGTATCCAGACCCAGCCTAGCGAATTAATCAACCAGTTATCAGTAGAATAAAACTGCACATCAGCCTGCCCGCCAAGTCGACGGTAGCCGCGCGTACTGTCATCATCAAAGACTATATAAACCGGAAAACGTTGTGCATCACGCAACCAGCCAGCACTGTTTTCTATGCTTTCAAGATCACCAATGGCACCGCCTTTTTCATGACTCACTGCAAAACCCAAGCTACTGACCTTGCCATGAAAAATTCTACCCGGTGCTGAGTCAAGGACTATATCGACTGGTGTGCCCTGCTTTACATTGGCGATACTGTTCTCACGCAAATTTGCTTTTATCCAGATATTATCCACTTCGATAAACGTCATCAACGGTGCGCCAACACTGGCATAGTGTCCTTCATCTATTTTCAAATTGGTAATACCACCATGTGATGGTGCCAGGATGGTGGTTCTCGATAAATCTATCTGCGCCTTTTTAAGCTGCGCAATAGCTGAGCGAATTTTTGGATTTTTCTCACCTTTGGCACCCAGTGCCTGTTTGGCTTTTTCAAGCTCGGATCGGGCACTGGCTAATTGTGCTTTCGCCTGTATCACTGCCGCTCTTGCTCTATCACCGCGTGATTTCGAGTAAATCTGTTTTTTTTCAAGCTCGTAAACACGTTTACTCTGTGCTTTTAAATGATCCACATTTGCCTGTGCTTCAACCACTTTTGCCTGCGCCGTCGTCACCGAAGCGGTGCCGGCACCAATATCCTGTCCGGCAAGCTCTAAATTTGTTTCGGCGTTCTCAACCGCTAACTGATAATCAGCAGGATCTATTTTTAATAACACATCACCCTGCTGCACCTCCTGGTCTTTGCCAACATTAATCTCAACAACACGCCCTGCCACTTGCGAAACAATGGGCACAATATAAGCTTGTACTCTCGCCTGATCGGTCCACGGTGCAAGGCGGTCTGCTGCCACGTACCAGACAAATACAATAGCGATAACAATTAAGGCTATGCGTGTTATACGTTTAACTGGGTCATGAACTTCTACTACTGCCGCTACTTCCGCCGCTACTTCTGCCGCTTCTTTTACAGGTATTTCTTTTTCTTCTGACATTGTTGTACCTTCTATAATCGTAATTATTCAGCATGTTTTCACTATCAGGATGTTGGTTATTGATTTTTCAGGTCACTGTAAATACATCCATGTACGCTCTACTGCAACATCCATGTTGCAGAGGCCTGAAAAATCAATAACCAACATCCTGATAGTGAAAACATGCTGAATAGTTACCTTTATTATTTACTACCAATTTCCGTTTTATTAAGCCAGGCCATAAACAGTTGATAACCCAGTGCAAGAATAATTGCACCGACAAACAAACCAATGATACCGGACATCAACATACCGCCGATTGCGCCCAGCAGTATCACCAGCATGGGTATTTCCATACCACGCCCAAGAAATAGCGGTTTTAGAAAAGCATCACTGCTACTGACAATGAGGCAATAAATAAGAAAGATAACAGCCGGTGTGGTTTCGGCAACTGAAAACACATAAGCGCTGACAAAACCCAAAATCAGAATCGGTGGTAATTGTGCAATTGCCAGCATCAGTATAAGCAATGTCCACACCCCCCATGCAGGAACACCCATAACCATCATGCCAAGTGCCGACAAAACAGACTGGATAATGGCGACACCCAGTACGCCCTGGGCAACACTGCGAATAGTTGCTTTTGAAAGATCAGCATAATCTTTGCCTGATTCATCATTAGTCAGTCGCTTAAATATTTTAATCGTAATATTGTAAGCCCCTGATGCATTTGCAATCAGCACGCCTGAAATAATTATCGACAGCACAAACTGTAAAATCGTACCAGCTGCACCAGCTGCGCCGGAGACAATTGCTTTGCCTACCTTTTTAGTTTCAGCTCCATATTTTTTTAATGTTGCCTCAATATCATTTGAAGCCTGAAGCCACAGGCTGTGTAATTTCTCACCAACTAAAGGCCAATCTTTAACACTGTCATCGGGTGGTGATATTTCCAGTGTACCCGCTTCATAACGCTCGGTGATAATAACCGATGTATCAAGTATCGAATTGGAAATCATCACTGCAGGGGTTATCAGGAGTGTCAGGGCTATCATGGTATAAACAGTGGCCGCCAATTTATTTCTTTCTCCCATTACCGTTTTAAGCTTTATAAACAAGGGATAAATAGCAACAGCAATAATCACGCCCCAGGCGACGGGTACAATAAACGGGGTGATAATTTTGAAACACCAGATGGCTAATAAAAGCAATAAGCCAATTCTAATAACCGCTTCAATGAAATTTTGTGTAACCACATTTTGATTAGTGGCTGCTGGCTCACTCATAGACTCACTCCTTTATCATTTTTTTACACTTTATTTTTAATTTTATTAACAAGACGCATGAAAAAGAATACTCTATATTCAAGATTGGCTGTAGCATGAATGCTACAGTCAAACCCACATGGAGTTATTTACGGCGCTTCTTGAATACAGGGCATCCTTTTCATGCATCTCGGCAATAAATACAATACTTTATAGTTAAACTAAAATCTCTACATAGAAACGTGATTAAAAAAATAAACATTGTACACACACAATTGTTGCTTATGTGCATCGTCTTTTTCTGCTCGAACAGCACATTTGCCGGAACCACTGACCGCTGGCAGTTTATACTAACACCGGTTTTATGGAACGCATCAGTTCATGCAAGACTAACAGACGATAACAGCGGCGGTGACTTACCGATAAATCCAGACTACCGTTTTTTTACACTGGATAACCTGGATGATTACATGTCGCTAAAATTTGAAGCCAATCGCGGACGTTCAGGCATATTAATAGACAGCTTACGGGCTCGCTATCAGGATACCACAAGCAACAACCTGATTAATTTCATCGTTGCTACAGAACTTGGATTTATCGAAATATCCGCTCGTTATCAACTGTTCCGCGAGCACAAACTTGACCTGATTATCGGCATACGTCGTTCTTTTCTTGATATAGACCAGACCCGGATACGACCCGGGCAGCCAAACACGACAACAAAATACGAATTCAGCTGGACAGACCCATTAATAGGCCTGCGCTATCAATATCCGATTTCTGATAAATGGCTTATGTGGTTGCGAGGCGACATAGGCGGGTTCAATGTTGCGACACAACGGATTATTAATATTTCAACCGATATGCAGTACTTAATAAACTCACACGTTTCATTCATCATAGGTTACCGCTATCTAAAAATTGATTTCAAGCAGGACGATGTACTTTATGATGTAAGCCTGGATGGTGTGCACCTGGGCTTAGCTATACATTTTTAGTGATTGCTAATCAAAAGTGGTACAACAAATAAACAGAATTATAATTACTGCCACCTTTGATACGCCCAAAAGCAGAAGACGTTTCAAAAATAGAAGATCGATGATGTACACCAACGCCCAGGTAAAGATCATTCATCGAATTAATACCAAATACTACTGAAACGGATGAAAAGGATGAAAAGGATACGGGTTTTTAAAGACACGCTATAAACACATCCACATGTTTGCCAAAGCGGGGCTTGACTACAGCGTCCATACTGTAGACAGTATTTAATAGCCGGTACGGTTTTTATCCGTTTTAGTAGTAAATTAATTCACGCCCGGTCTCAATATGTATAAGTAATACCAACCGTCATACGATAATCATCGGGCACCGGCGCATTATCATCAGCGTCTAAAGTGGGTTTGCTCACTCTGTCCCATATCAACGATATATCGAGATCAAGCTTGCCAGTTAATTCGTTTTCCAGCGTCAAAATAACATGATGCGTATAACCACCTGAGGCATCATTGCCATATTGAATGTTATATTTAGCGATAAAGTCCAGTGTATCTGTTAACTCAGTATCGTAATTCGTTCTCAACACTAAGGCCGCCGTTGACTCACCAACCTTTTCTCCATCAGCAACCGAGATAAAAGTTGTTTTTACAACAGCAGGTCCGCCAGAAAAAGATAATTCGGTTTTGCCATCATCAATTAAGGTGTAACCCAGACCTGTACCTAGCTGTGTTCGTAATTTTATGTTTAAAAAAGGATCCCTGAATAATTCGGCAAACACCGGGTTATAAAAAAAATAACGGGTTTTATAATAATCAAAATTGGCTGATAGACGGTGGTTATTAATGGTTTCAACCAGCCCTCTATCTCCGCCACCGTCTGTTTTTGAAATGGTACCGATATAGTCCAGTATAAAACGTGTTCTTGAAGCACGTCTTTTTACATTAACTTTGGCAGTATAATCAAACTGATCGGTATTACCCTGTTTAAAATCCAGACTTAATGTTACTTTAGCCGACCATAAATCACTCTCTTCTTCACCTCCCGGTGCAAACGAGATTAAGCTTGATCGGTTAAATGTCTGTGTTTCATAATCGTTAGCAATACGTACTACCTGGTCTGTCACTTCTAACACGCCATGAGTCGCACCGTAACCATCGATGTTGACACTGTTGATTCGATAACTGCGCAGAATTTTCACATCTTCCCAGTCAATATCCAGCAGATCGAGTTTGTCACTATCAAATTCAAGACTGTCCTGATACATCGCCTTGATTTCACCTTTCAGCCATTCATTGGATGTCAGTTGTATCCAGTCATAATCGACAGCTGATGGTATCCATGCTTTCGCTTTTTTAACAACCTTTTCTTGCGCTATATTGCCAGGGTCTGATGGTTTGGCATCCGCTTCAGCAGCCAAAGTTTGCTCAATGATGGATTGTGACTCTTCTGCCTGTTTTGCTGTTTCTATTTCTGTTTCTGTTGCTGCTGCTGATTTTTTTGCTTCTGTTTCTGTCCCGGTAACGGCTTTTCCTTCTACGGCCACAGTGACAGCCGCAGCTTCATTTACAGTTTTGTTAACGATATTGTCTTCTTCAGCAAAAACGGTGAAAGAACATAAAAACAAAAAGAAAAATTTTAATATGGCAGTTTTTTTATTCATCATTGTTATTATCTGCACTTACCTGACGCTTACTGTTTTCAGCTATTCCCACACCAATTAAACTGGCAACCAGTATCGCCATATAAAACACCCCGACTACCGCTTGCATATAAACCAGAAAACGTGCAACGGGTGCTGCAGGACTAATATCGCCATAACCCAAAGTGGTTAAAGTTACAAAGCTGTAATAAGCAACATCAGCAAAATTTTCATACCAGATTAATTGGTCAAGCCCGTTAAACGCACCGGGAATTGCCTGTGCAAGAAACATATACATTAGTGCCCAGATTAAACCCATTAACAGATAAATACATATTGCACCGACAATTCTATTGGCATCAACCACGCCGGTAAACAAAACCTGTTTTGCTGCCAGCCAGATTGCCCAAAGATAAAAACAAAACAGCAGAAAAAGATGCAGATAATATAAATGCAACAGTTCCAGTGCAATACCAACAACCACAACCGTTATTATTGATATCACAATGCCAACACCCGAATGAAACCACTTCTGTGTTGACCTGAAACCATAAATACCGATGACAATATTAATAACAGAAAACGCCTGTACCAGTTGATAACCAACCAAACCAGAAAACTGATCTGATATCGCACCAACAAATAGCAGTAGCACAATGCCTACTGTCAAATATATAAAATTGTTTTTTTCTGATACGGGTTCCATTAATTCTTTATTCCACCATTTCGAATGTATTGCTTTAGGGCATCTCTAATGATTCCGTCCTTTGGTGCGTTAACGGTGCATCCATGCACCACTTCTCTGTTTGAGCAGATTTGTACTTGAGAGGCTCAAGAACAAGGCGAAGATCGCAGCACACGTGGAACATTTTGCATATGAATCGTAAGGTTTTCAACGAAGTTGTTGAGTCTCTCAAGTGCGAAGATGCCAATCATGAGAAGTGGCACACGGATGTGCCGTCAACGCACCTAAGGACGGAATTTTTAGAGATGCCCTTTATTTAGCCTTAACAGGCTCCCTTCTTATAACCCATAACATCAGGATCTGAACAGGAAGTGCAACCTGTAACGCCGGTTACAGTACTACCATCGCGCAAGGTTGCGCAGACTGGATTGTATTCACGTGTACAAATTTTTGGCCTTGGCTCCTCGCATATTATTAAATCCAATGCACCAGGCTCGTGATTTATTTCATTTTTTTGATTATAGGAAGTACAGGCTGTAGTCAACATGCTCGTTATTACAAATAAAATTAGTTTACTGTTAAGCATATAACTATCCTCATAAATGTTCATTGCTGGAATTTCTAAAACCAAAGAAAGATTGACATGCTTCAACCTTAATAACAATACACTTTTTCTATACAACTCTACTTTGTTCATAAAAAAAGCCTCGCAAATGCGAGGCTTTTTTAGCATTGAATAATAATGCAACGACTGCGAACCCATTTACATCAGGTCACATCATGCCGCCCATTCCACCCATGCCGCCCATATCACCACCGCCCATTGGTGCCGCAGCTTCCTGAGGAAGTTCTGCAACCATGCATTCGGTTGTGATTAACAGACCCGCAACAGAGGCTGCATTTTGTAATGCAGTACGTGTTACTTTTGCGGGATCAAGAATACCCATTTTTATCATGTCACCATATTCACCGGTTGCTGCATTGTAACCATAGTTACCTTTTTTCGCTGCAACATTAGCCAGAACCACAGAGGCTTCTTCGCCAGCATTTTCTACGATTTGACGTAATGGGTCTTCCATTGCACGGCGTGCAATGGCGATACCAACGTTCTGGTCGTGGTTGTCACCTTCCACCTTGTCAACCGCTACACAGACACGAATCAATGCCACACCACCACCAGGAACCACACCTTCTTCAACCGCTGCGCGTGTTGAGTGCAGTGCATCTTCAACGCGTGCCTTTTTCTCTTTCATTTCAACTTCTGTAGCAGCACCGACTTTAATGACAGCCACACCGCCAGCTAATTTAGCCACGCGTTCCTGAAGTTTTTCGGTATCATATTCAGAGGTTGAATTCTCGATCATGGCGCGAATCTGATTAACACGTTCTTTAATGTCTTTAGCCGTGCCAGCACCGTCAACAATCACAGTGTTATCTTTAGAGATAGTAATACGTTTAGCTGTACCTAAATCTTCCAATGTGGCTTTTTCCAGAGATAAACCCACTTCTTCAGAAATAACAGTGGCTTTGGTCAAAATGGCAAGATCCTGCATCATAGCATTGCGACGATCACCAAAACCAGGAGCTTTAACAGCGCATACTTTGACGATACCACGCATGCTGTTGACCACTAAGGTAGCCAGCGCTTCACCTTCAACATCTTCTGCAACAATTAACAGTGGACGGCTTGCTTTAGCAACGGCTTCCAGTGTTGGCAGTAATTCGCGGATGTTTGCGATTTTTTTATCAAACAGTAAAACAAACGGGTTTTCCAGATCGGCACTCATGTTTTCCTGATCGTTGACAAAATAAGGCGACAGATAACCACGGTCGAACTGCATACCTTCAACGATTTCGAGTTCGTTATCCAGTGTAGTACCTTCCTCTACTGTGATAACACCTTCTTTACCCACTTTGTCCATGGCTTCGGCAATGATTTCACCGACGCTGGAGTCAGAGTTTGCAGAGATCGTACCAACCTGTGCAATAGCACTGGTATCGGCACAAGGTTTTGATAATTTTTTCAGTGCGGCTACGGCAGCAATAACGGCTTTATCAATGCCGCGTTTTAGATCCATTGGGTTCATGCCAGCTGAAACTGACTTCATGCCTTCGCGCACAATGCCCTGAGCCAGTACGGTTGCGGTTGTGGTACCGTCACCAGCGATGTCTGAAGTCTGTGAGGCAACTTCTTTCACCATTTGTGCGCCCATGTTTTCGAAGCGATCTTCCAGCTCAATTTCTTTGGCAACCGATACACCGTCTTTAGTGATGGTGGGTGCGCCAAAAGATTTTTCTAATACGACATTACGACCTTTAGGACCTAATGTTACTTTTACTGCGTTGGCTAATATATTAACGCCATGTACCATACGGGTACGTGAGTCGTCGCCAAAACGTACGTCTTTTGCTGACATGATTTTTATTCCTCTTAAAAACTAATATTTAATGTTTGTTTCGATTTATCTATTTCGATCTAATAGCTTGCTACGCAGCCGATTTATGCAGCAATGACACCTAAAATATCTTCTTCGCGCATAATCAGAACTTCCACGCCATCAACCTTGATTTCTGTACCTGAATACTTACCGAATAAAACTTTATCGCCTACTTTTACCTCAAGCGCACGAACGTCACCCGCATCGTTCACTTTGCCATTGCCAACGGCAACAACTTCGCCTTCTGCGGGTTTTTCTGTGGCTGAGTCTGGAATGACGATACCACCAGCACTGGTGCGTTCTTCTTCCATACGTTTAACGACAACGCGGTCGTGTAATGGACGTATTTTCATTTTTGTGTTCCCCTAGATTAAAATTATGGATTAAAACTTAATATTATAAAAATTAATAATGCTTTAGCACTCTCTTTACGTGAGTGCTAATAATAATGACGAAACTTGTGGAGTCAAGGGTTTAAGCCTTAAATATTTCCCTAAAGTTTGATGGTTTGACTAATGCGGGTGATTTTAGTGATTACAAGGGTAAAGATAAAAAAATTATGAATTATGAGTGATGAATTGGGTGGTTACTGTTTTTGATGTTTTGTTTTCATTCATAATTCATCATTCATAACTCATTATTTTTCATAGTTCCCACGCAGAGAGTGGGAACTATGAAACCTAATCCTCGCGACGATATTCACCTTCAATGGTACGCCCCACTTTTTTAGGGGAATTGCTCTTAGTAGGCTTGTTCTGCGATGACTTGTCTCCAGGCTTCTGCTGATAATATTGTTTTGACTGTCCGTTTATAGACTGACCACCAAAACCTGCCTGCACCGATGATCGTGCCAGAATATAACGAATAATCGCCTGTCTACTGCCTGGCAGCAGAAATAAAAAACCAATAGCATCAGTGATAAACCCCGGTGTAATTAACAGCACACCAGCGACCGCAAGTGCAATACCTTCCATCATTTCCATGGCTGGAATCTGTCCTTGCGCCATATTTTTCTGCGCACGGGTTAAGGTACTCATGCCCTGAATGCGTAATAAACTAACGCCTATAACCGCTGTCAAAATAACTAACAACACCGTCCAGAGCGCACCGATTGCCCCACCGACAACAATAATGAGGTATAGCTCAATAAGGGGAACAATAATAAACAATAATAATGGCATGTTTTTGATCTTTGGATTATTTGTATAGGGATTGTTATTTATTAGGTACTTTACTTCTCACGATCAAGAATCCCCGTTTATAGCACGCATCTTTTCACGAATGGCGTTGTTGCAGAGCCTTGCAATAGTGTACTATTACCGCGTCTTTGCGCCTAGCCCTTCGCGAAAACCTACGCACTCTAAACGGGGATTCTTGAGCGCAAGGAGTATATAAGGTGTTTTTTGCTACTATTACGACACGCTGAAACAGACAAAGTTATACCTGCTGTAACTTTGTGAACCGTTATTTGAACCTAAACCATTCGTCATGTCTAATTTATTAGCCTGCAATCTCAACCACATATAAGCAACCCGCATGAAAAAACTATTGAAAACTTTTCTTTCGCTCCTACTTTTTCTGAGTATCAGTCAGCCTGTTATAGCGACAGGAACTTTTAACCTTCTTGATTCCCTTGGTGGACAGGACGAAATTCTCGACCCTGAGGTTGCCTTTAAAATCAGCTATGACTCGCAACCCGGGCAGTTTACCGTTAACTGGGATATTGCCGAGGGTCACTATTTATACCGTGATAAAATGCAGATTACCAGCAGTGAGCCTGGCATTACAACAAAACCGCTGATTCTGCCCACTGGCAAAGCAATAGAAGACCCTGTTTTCAATGAAACACTTTATGTGCTTTATAACTCTGCAAAGGTTACTTTACCTTACCATTTTACTAATGATGGTGACAAAGAAGTCTCTTTCAAGGTGAAGTATCAGGGCTGTTCTGAAATTGCCGGTATTTGTTATCCACCACAAAGCAAAAAATTTACGGTAAAACTATCACCCATCTCTGCGGCACAGGCCGCTACACAAACAACCGAGATAACAACAAATAACAAGACCATCGGCGCACCCGTCTCTGAGCAAGATGAACTCGCCAATACACTACGCACTGGCAGCACCTTATTAACACTGGCTATCTTTTTCGGTGCCGGATTACTGCTCGCCTTTACTCCCTGCGTTTTCCCCATGATTCCTATTTTATCCGGCATCATCATTGGTCATGGCAAAGACTTAACCACCCGCAAGGCTTTTTATCTATCGCTGATTTATGTGCTGGCGATGGCGCTGACCTACACCATTGTCGGTATATTAGTTGGTTTATCTGGTGAAAACATTCAGGCATGGTTCCAGAACCCATGGATTATCGGCAGTTTCGCCATTATCTTTGTTGCCTTATCATTTTCCATGTTCGGTTTCTATGAATTACAAATGCCGACCAGCATACAAAGCAAATTAACCAATATGTGTAACAGCCAGCGCGGCGGCACCGTCATCGGTGTTGCGGTTATGGGCTTTTTGTCTGCGCTCATCGTTGGGCCCTGCGTCACCGCACCTTTAGTTGGCGCACTCATTTATATTGCCGAAACCGGTGATGCCGTTTTTGGCGGGCTGGCATTGTTCTCATTAAGCATGGGCATGGGCGCACCGCTGTTAGTGCTTGGCGCTTCGGCAGGCAAA
>JAFLJY010000138.1 GCA_022712755.1 Gammaproteobacteria bacterium | reverse complement strand
TATCCATGCCCTTCACCCTACGGGCCAGCCATAAAACGGCTGTTCAAAATCGTTCCAGACGATTTTGTCACTCACATCTTAAATGTGTCAGGACTTACTGTATATTTCTGAACCTTCGTTTTTAAATTTTATGGACATTTCTTTCATACCCTTTTCTGCGTACTCTCGAACGTCCTGACTGATTTTCATTGAACAAAACTTCGGCCCGCACATGGAACAAAAGTGCGCCACTTTATGGGCATCTTTGGGCATGGTTTCATCGTGGTATTCTCGTGCGCGTTCCGGGTCTAGCGCTAATTTAAACTGATCCTGCCATCTAAATTCAAAACGCGCTTTTGACATAGCGTTGTCGCGTATCTGCGCACCGGGATGACCTTTGGCAAGGTCTGCAGCATGAGCGGCTATTTTATAGGTGATGATACCAACACGAACATCTTCTTTGTTTGGCAAACCTAAATGTTCTTTCGGTGTGACGTAACACAACATGGCGCAACCATACCAGCCAATTTGCGCGGCGCCAATGCCGGAGGTGATGTGATCGTAACCAGGAGCTATGTCAGTGGTCAGCGGCCCCAGTGTATAAAACGGTGCTTCAAAACAGTCTTCCAGCTCCTTGTCCATGTTTTCTTTAATCATTTGCATTGGCACATGACCCGGGCCTTCTATCATTACCTGCACATCGTGCTGCCAGGCAATTTGGGTTAGCTCACCCAGTGTTTCCAGCTCACCAAACTGGGCTTCATCATTGGCATCGGCCAGTGAACCCGGGCGCAAACCGTCACCTAATGAGAATGACACATCATAGGCTTTCATGATTTCGCATATTTCTTCAAAATGGGTGTACAAAAAACTTTCTTCATGGTGCGCCAGACACCATTTCGCCATGATAGAACCGCCGCGTGAAACAATGCCGGTGACACGTTTTGCTGTCATCGGCACATATTTTAAGCGCACACCGGCATGAATGGTGAAGTAGTCCACACCCTGCTCGGCCTGCTCGATTAAAGTATCTTTAAAAATCTCCCAGGTCAGATCTTCGGCAATGCCGCCGACTTTTTCCAATGCCTGATAAATCGGCACAGTGCCAATAGGCACAGGTGAATTACGCAAGATCCATTCACGTGTTTCGTGAATATTCTTACCGGTGGATAAATCCATAATGGTATCGGAGCCCCAGCGAATACCCCAGACCATTTTTTCGACCTCTTCAGTAATGCTTGAGGTAACGGCAGAATTGCCCAGATTACCGTTGATTTTGACCAGAAAATTACGGCCTATAATCATCGGTTCTAGCTCGGGGTGGTTGATATTGGCTGGAATGATGGCACGCCCGGATGCGACTTCTTCACGAACAAATTCTGCAGTGATTTCATTGGGTAAATTAGCGCCAAAAGATTGCCCCGGATGCTGCATCAATACTTTTTTGTACCCGGGATCTTTGCGCAGTTGCTGCAATTTCATGCTTTCACGAATCGCGATATATTCCATTTCTGGCGTGATCATGCCCTTTTTAGCGTAGTGCATCTGGCTGACATTTTTACCCGCTTTTGCACGGCGCGGTGTGCGAATATGCTCAAAACGCAAGTCGGCTAATGCCGGATCACTTTGACGCTGCTGCCCAAAATCAGAGCTGGGGCCGTCCAGTTCTTCAGTATCAGCCCGCTCGTTTATCCAGTTACTGCGTACATCAGCCAGTCCCTGTAGCAGGTCAATCTGCACATTCGGGTCGGTATAAGGGCCGGAAGTATCATAAACCGGAATCGGTGGATTTCTTTCTGCGCCAAAACTTGAGGCCGTATCTTCCAGATGGATTTCACGCATGGGTACCTGGATATCCGGACGCGAACCTTCAACATAAATCTTTTTCGAGCCATCAAGTGGTTTGGTGGAATCGGCTGACAGCTGGGCTGCACGATCAAGGAATTCTTGCGGGATGGCATTCATAAACAGGCACTCATTAATATGTGTTCGATAAAGTCACCATGATACCTGATTTTGAATTGTAAGTTTTAAGTTGTATGTTTTAAGTTATAGGCCAGATAACCATGGTCCTTATAATGTTTTTACTTAGAACTTTTAACTTATAACTTAAAACTTGCCCCCCGAATGACTACCCTCCCCAGCCATCTCAGGGTAGAATGCGGCTCTTTGTTATGGTTAAACATACCAGGGTTATAAAGGCATTCTATGGACTTCGATAAAGCTCGTTTTAATATGGTTGAACAACAGGTACGACCCTGGGATGTACTTGACCCGCGTGTACTTGAAGTTATCGGCGAAATCCCGCGTGAAAACTTTGCCCCGGATCAATACAAAAACCTGGCTTATGTTGATACCGGTATTCCCCTGGGTAGCTATGTGGTCAATCATAAAAGCCACCCCTGCAATATGGCTCACCCCATCATTGATGGGCGCATTCTTCAGGAACTCGACATACAGGGTGAAGACCTGATTCTGGAAATTGGCACCGGTAGCGGTTATCTCACTGCCTGTCTGGCAAAGCTGGGTCGCCATGTTGATAGCGTTGATATCAATGAAGATATGACCACGATAGCAACAAAAAACCTGCAGGCACTGGACATTAACAACGTCAATTTAAGCACGGGTGATGCCTCAAAAGCCTGGCAACAAAAACGCAATTATGATGTCATTGCAATTACCGCAGCAATGAAAACCATCCCCGACAGCTACAAAAAACTGCTCAAAATTGACGGCAGAATGTTTATTGTCACCGGTGATGCGCCGGCAATGACTGCCTATCGGGTCACACGTACTGAGAAAAACAAATGGACAACGGAAAAACTGTTTGAAACCTCTATTGAGCCAATGATTGAAACCGTCAAACAAACATTTACTTTTTAATTTTATACCTCTCGCACTTGAGAATGCTCCGTTTAGACGCACCGCCTTCCGTAGCTCTTTGCGAAATACCGTCCATCCATGGACATAAGTGCGTAGGTTTTTGTCAGAGGCAAGGCGCAAAGACGCAGCAATATAAATACATGGAAGTATTGTAATAGGGCAATGCAGGAGCAATTGCCGAGTGGGCTATTACAAGACTTTGCAACGATGCCCCTGGCGAGTAGTGGTGCAAGGATGCACCGTTTACGAACCAAAGGACGGAAAAGATGCGTGCTATAAACGGGGTATTCTTGAGCGCGAGAGATATATATGCGTGAATTCAATGCGGAGCAACTAAAATCATACCTTGATAGCTGTGACGAACAACCACTACTGCTTGATGTTCGCCAGCCCTGGGAGATCGAAACCTGTAAAATTGAGATCGATCAAAATAAAAGCAGTGTATTCATTCCCATGGCGCAAATTCCTGCAGAAATGGAATCACTTGATGCAGACCGCGAAACAGTAGTTATATGCCATCACGGTATTCGTAGCCGTAGCGTGGCACGCTTTCTTGAGCAGCATGGTTTTAGTAACATCATTAATTTATCCGGCGGTGTTGCACAATGGGCGAAAATGGTTGATAGTCAAATGACAACTTATTAACCCGGATATTTCATGGCTTACAACTGGCCATGCCGTGCAGCATCAACTATTCAAACAGGAAAAAAATGAAAAAACTCTCAAAGACCATTGTTTTGAAGAACATTATCGGTGCCTTTATCTTCGCTAACATCTCAACCGTCTCAGCTCTCGATTTATCTGAAGCGTTGGAACTTGCACAACAATACGATACAACCTATCAGGCAGCTTATGCCGGTTATTTAGCCGCGATTGAATCTTCATCGCAAAGCACCGCCGCTGTGCTACCGCAAATTGGCTTCAATGCGTTCATCCAACGTGGCCGCACAGAAATCGACAAAGTTGGCAGCCCTGTCGTCGATTCAGATAACAACAGTGACGGTTATTCCATTAACTTAAACCAGGTCATCTTTGATAAAACTGTATTCGACAACCTGGATCAGGGTGATGCGATTGCCGCCAAAGCACTGGCCGACCTTGAAACTGCAAAACAAGACACCGTTGTTCGTGTTGCCACCGCTTATTTTGACATATTAACCGCCATTGAAACGCTGGAAACCGCCAGCGCAGAAAAAAAAGCCATTAGCAAACAACTGGAACAAAGTAAGGAACGCTTCAATGTTGGTCTGTCTGCTATTACCGATGTAAAGGAACAGCAGGCAAGTTATGATATTGCAGTAGCCGATGAGATTATTGCCATCAACAACTTATCAAATAGACGGGAGGCGCTGCGCGTTATCATTAATGTCTATCCTGAAAAGTTGGAAATCGCACGCGAAGACATACCACTTGTTATACCCGAACCAATGGACATCAATGCCTGGCAGGAAAAAGCACTGCAAACCAACTTTACTCTATTATCGACAAAATATTCTGTTGATGCCGCACAAAGCGCCTATGATGGCAGCAAAGGCGGACACTACCCAAGCTTGAGTCTAAATGCCTCTTACGGCGCGACCAATTCGGATGAACGTGACATCGGATTTTCCCAGCCCATTCCGGCAAGCGAAAATACCGATGCCAAAATTATCCTGTCGCTGGACATACCGATTTACAGTGGCGGTTTAACCAGCTCAACCGTACGCCAGAAGTCAGCAGAACTGGCTCAGACAAAAGCCTTACATGAGCAAGCAAAACGCCTGACCATTGCTCTAGCCCGTAGCGCTTACCTAAGCCTGGAAGCGGACATTGCAACGGTCAAAGCCAGAAAACAGGCGGTTATTTCTACTCAGACATCACTTGATGCAACCATGGCGGGTTACGATGCCGGCACCCGTACCAGTGTAGATGTTTTGTTATCACAACGTCTGTTATACAGCAGTCAACGTGAATACTCCGTGGCTCGATATACCTATATTACCAATAGCCTGAAATTAAAACAGGTTGCGGGCACACTGACCTCTAACGATGTCAATGAGATTAATAAATGGCTGATTCCAGAATCAACCACACAGCAACAAACCGGTAAATAAAATATAACAAGCAAACGTGGTGAAACCGAAAACAGACAAATCTCTGCAATTCAGGTCTTATTCTTCTCCTAAATACTGGCCATTATGGTTTGCAATGGGGCTGCTTCGATTGTCTGTTTATTTACCGCCCTCAGCCATTCAACGTCTGGGCAGCGCCGTTGGCATGCTAATTTACCGTGTTACACCCTCCAGAAGACGCGCTGCTCGCATTAATATTAAACAGGCTTTTCCCGAATTCAGCAAAAAAGAAATTGACGCCCTAAATAAAAAATCATTTAAAAGCATGGGCATTTCAATTTTTGAAACAGGCACGGCATGGTTTGAAAAAAGCAGCGTTTTAAAACAACAATGCCAAATTGAAGGTAAAAAACATCTTGATCAGGCAATTAAAAACAACAAAGCCGTCATTTTATTAACCGGCCACTTCAGCACCTTAGAAATAGGATCCAGGCTGATAGGGTTTTACTGCGACAAATACAATGGTGTTTTTAAAAAAGCACATAACCCCTTATTTAACGCCATCATGGTGCACTATCGCTCAAACTTTGGTGATGAATTAATCGATAACAAAAATGTTCGCGGTATTATTCGTGGCCTAAAAAAAGGCCATGCCACCTGGTTTGCACCCGATCAGGATTTCAGCTATCAAGACATTGTCTTTACGCCTTTTCTAGGTGGCATTGCCTCAACATTAACCGCAACTGCAAAAATGGCAAAAATGACAAAAGCGGCAGTGGTGCCCTTTTATCCTGTACGACTAGACAATGGTAAAGGATTTAAACTTATCATATTACCTGCACTGGAAAATTTCCCGTCAGGCGACATTGAAACAGACAGTGCACAAGTGAATAAGGTCATCGAAGACATGGTTTATGACAACCCGGAACAATATCTCTGGCTACACAAACGTTTTAAAACGCAACCTGACGGGCGCAGCAGTATTTACCTATTATAAAAAATGTTGCACTACCCCATGTTCATTTACCGTTTGCTAACTATAATATTAAGCCCTGTCATTTTCGGGCACATTCTGTGGACAGCCATCCGCAACAAACAAAGCCGCTATTTCTGGCAACGTCTGGGTTTTAACTATTCTAAACTACCAGCAAACAGTATATGGTTTCACTGCGCATCTGTCGGTGAAGTAAGCACATTGTTGCCACTTATTAAAAACATTCACCGCGAAAAGAGTAAACTTAATATCATCATTACCACTAATACGGTTACCGGTGCAAAAATCGTTGATCAACAAAACCTTAACTATCTATTTCACAGCTACCTGCCTTTTGACTGGCTTTATAGCATCAATCGATTTCTTTCTTCAACAAAACCTGTTTCTATTTATATTATGGAAACCGAAATATGGCCTAATTTATTTACTACCTGTTACAAAAATAACACTGCGGTCACTTTAATCAACGCACGATTAACCAGCAAAACCACATCAACAAATGCATGGGTTAAAGCATTACTAAAATCAAGTCTTGCAAAAGTTAAAGCCATTTATGCTCGCACTGAAAAAGACGCACAGGCGTATAAAGTACTCAGCGAAAATAATAAAATAATAACAATAGCAGGCAACCTCAAACTCACCACTGTCCTTAACAATCATAAGTTAACAGAAAAAAATCATTTTTCTATAAACCGGGAATACGTCCTCGTTGCTTCCACACATGATGATGAGGAAGTTCAAATTTATTCTATCTGGAAAAAACACAAGCGAAAAGAACTGCTTATTATTGCACCAAGACACCCAGAACGAGCAATATCCATCATTAAAAAGCTCAGCTGCAACGGGTTATCTACAAGCAGACTGTCCCAAAGAAGTAAAAACATGGGGAGCATAAAACAGCCCATCACAGATAAAACAACAGTCTTTTTACTCGACACCGTCGGCGAGTTAACAAGCTATTTTAAAAACGCAAAACTTGTCATTATGGGTGGATCGTTCACACCGACAGGCGGCCACAACATCCTGGAACCAGCCAGTTATAATAATGCCATTATCACCGGGCCTTACATGGAAAACTTTAAAGACGAACTGGAATTGATGATAAACAAAAAGGCAATTATTCAAGTTGAATCTTATGAGACATTAGATAAAACATTAACAACATTACTGGATGATAAAGATCATCGAACCTCACTGCAAAACAATACAAAAAAACTGGCACATAATACAGAAGTAATACTGGACAGCTACACCTCACTGATACTCAATCAACAGGATCACAAAAACATATAACTTAGGTTAAAACTTTTCACTTATAACCATCCAGTAAAGCAGACCAGTTTGTATCACTAAAAATAAAACCGTCTACATTTTTCTTAAACTTCAATAAAGATCGTTTTAAACGTTCCAGATTCGCCAGCTTCCATGATTCTGCGTCAGATCTAAAATAGCTATTATCAAAATCAATTAAATAAACATTGTCCGGCTCCTGCAGGCCACCTACAAGCAATATATTTCTGGCGTTTAAATCTGAGTGATAGACATTATACTGATGAAAAGATTTAATACAGACACCGATTTTGTTCCATATATCAGTATCAACTGTGTGCTTCATTAAAACATCTGCCAGGGTTTGAGCGTTTTCAATTTCTCGGGTAATTAAATCTGCACGATAAAAAAATAGATGTTTTTCAACATGTGCAGCAATGGCTTCAGGCACAGGCAAGCCCAGTTGCTGCATTTTTGCTAATAATCGAAGCTCTTTGAATGCACGGGTTTTTTCAACATCAAAACCTAAATACTTATCCTTAAATATTGAAGCCATCAATCCGCCACGATAATAATGTTTTAATACCATTTTTAAGTTTTCGTGGTCAAAATAAATAACTTGAGCTCTTCCAATGCCTGTTTTTGGCGCTGCCATCGATGCCCGTAGCGTTGAATTGTTTTGCTGATTGTCACTATTAATGTGATAATCGCTGTCAAATAATTGTAAAGTTGGTTTAGCTATAAGACTGGCATCATATAGAATAGTTGAGTCAGCCTGCTTAGTAATTTTTAACTGATTAGCCAATACCATCTTCTCGCTCTTGTTTTCAAACTACAACACAATTACTTCATCAGAGTGTAATATAACAAACTACAATAATTATTGATTGAAAAACATAGGATGGACGGTCGTGTTTGCTTTATGGCGCAAAGAGCCAGGAAGGCGGTGCGGTTATGTCCATGGATGGACGGTATTTCGCAAAGAGCCAGGAAGGCGGTGCGATTAACGAACAAAAGGCTGGAAATGATGGAGCAACAAACTATTTTTACCCTTAATAATTAATCGGGGAACAACAGCAGTGGTAACCACAAGCCATATCAACCTGGAAAAATATAGCAATGACGGCTGGGGGCTTTCATTTGCAGCTTTTAATGCTTTACTAAAAGCAATGGATACTTTACCAGAAATTAATGCCATTGAGTTTGGCTCAGGATTCTCTTCTCAATTTCTGCTCGACTATGCAGAATCAACACAGAAAAAACTACAAATTGATTCCTTTGACAATGATGCAAAATTCAAACATCCAGATGCAACCCTGGTAAAACTGGTGACATGCAGCAATAAAAACTACGAGGCAATGTTTAACAAAGCTGAAATTGACTGGGATTTATTTAGAAAACGCTGGCAAAAACCAAAAACCAGACAGAAAAACTGCTTTTATGACCTTAGAAACTACCCATTAAAATCCAGTTATAATCTGGCTATTATTGATGGCCCACACGGCAATGGCAGAAACTTTGCTTACCTCATATTAAAGGATCGAATGCAGGATGGTTTTATTTTAATTGATGATTTCAATCATTATGATTTTGTCGAAACAGCATCATCGCTTTTAAAATTAGAAGAAATCACGCGAGTAGTATCACCCAGGGATAATTTTGTACTAATGAAGGTAGTTAACGAAAAAGTATAGGGCCTTACATCAATAAGGATGTACGCTATTGAACAGTGGCACAGCATCTTAACCAAAAACACATTAGGAGTGGTAATGAAATTATTAGAATTTAGAAAAATAAGAGTGTCTGACCGCATGGACAAAAGGTTTGAAGCATGGTCACGAATATATGAGTACCCACTCGTTTTGGATGTAATAAAAAAGTATAAAAATGGCTCTGATATTTCTATCCACAATAGTTCATGGGGTTTTGCTGGTTGCCATATTACATTTAAGGATGAACTGGATCAAAAATATAAAAATGTGCTTCATACCGATATAAAACCATCTGAACTGGCTAATACAGATGTTTATAATATTACAAAAGAACCACCAGAAGAATATGTTGGAAGATTTGATGTCGTTATCAACGTGTCAACAGTTGAAGAGGTAAAATTTAATCATGTGACAATATTTAACAACCTCCTGGCGCAGGTCAATGATGGCGGGGTTCTAATTTGCACATTTGATTTACCAGGGTTGCAACTGCGCAAGTTTGAAAAGATGTTTGGGCAAAACATCACTTCATTTGATGATGAGCTTAATGGTTTGGTATCCGCTATTCCAAATCCTAAGTACAAACGTTTAAAATGTGGTTTGATGGTTGTTGAAAAATAAAATCAACATCGAAGTAAAGGGCATCTCTATAAGGTATGCTCTGATCCAGAACTGACAACATAATGACTAGCACACATGAAAACAAATAACGTTATCGGTTGTATTCCAGCTCGATTCGCCTCATCGCGCCTACCTGGCAAACCGTTGTGTGACATTGCTGGTAAACCAATGATTTTGCACGTTGTAGAAAAAGCAAAGGAGTCATCTGCACTAACCGATGTCGTCGTGTTAACCGATGACAAGCGAATTTTTGATGTTGTCGACGTGGCTGGTTACACAGTCAGCATGACCTCTGAAAACTGTGCATCAGGTACAGACCGAATTGCCGAATATATGCAGCAGTCAGACGCTGACATTTTTGTCAATATTCAAGGCGATGAAGTCACACTAAACCCCAAACACATTGATCAACTGGTGAATGAATTTATTAATAAACCGCATCCTGAAATGGGCACTCTTGCCCACTGGAGTAGTGACAAAACCATTTTAACCGCAGCTTCAAATGTTAAAGTTGTCACCTCTGTAACGGGTAAAGCCCTGTATTTTTCCAGGAACATGATTCCAGTTACTCAAAATGGGGACATTGCTGACAACGGCCAGATACACATTGGTGTCTACATATATACGCGTGAAACATTGACCAGGCTAATGCAACTGGAACAAACACCATTGGAGAAAACAGAAAAACTTGAGCAACTACGCGCGTTGGAAAATGATATATGTATTCAGGTAGCCAGTTTGGATAATTACGTTGGCCTGGCAGTGGATACACCAGAAGATTTAGAAAAAGCAAGAAAACTCCTCAGTAATTAATTAAAACCAGAAAAAATCAACACCGTCAGAAAGAAGCGCACATATTGAATCCAGCAGAGGTGGCCTGATCTTTGATTTTAAAGAAAGGGGCGTTTATACTTCCTGCCATCATACCTCTCCTTTTCACGCTCTCATTTTCATAGAGCCGCTAAGCCAAAAAACCAATGCAAGGACATCATCAGAAAACACTTAAACAAAGACTGAAATGGTGGTGGGATACTCGCGTTTTAGGTTTATTTCGCATCCGGTTAGGGCGCATGATCAAGCCCTCTATCAACAAAACCAACAGTACTATCACCTTTGAACAAACGCCGGATCAACTACCCGCGCCCGATGATGAGGGCATTACCGTCATTCTGACTGCCTATCGTCGCGTGGAATACCTGGCAGAACAAATTGCGGGTATTCGCCAGCAAACCATCGCGCCAACTGAAATATGGGTGTGGACTAACGCCAGTCCTGATGAACTGAAAGATGTCTCGGCATTGGCCGATAGAGTGATCGTGTCCAACACCAACTGGCTATTCTGGGGACGATTTGCACTCGGCAATTTGGCCAGAACGGGTTATGTCGCTTTCTTTGATGATGACATCCTGCCTCAGCCGCGCTGGTTTGAAAATTGTCTCAACACCATTAACAATGGTCACGATGGCATCCTTGGCGGGTCTGGTGTGTTGCTGCCACTTGCAGGCGGCTATTCCAGCAAGAACAAGGCCGGCTGGAACGGTAAACACCTGACCACCACAACGGATGTCGACCTGGTCGGACACGCCTGGTTTATGCGCAAACAACACTTGCAATATATGTGGCGTGAAGAACCATTTTCCTGGAATAACGGTGAAGATATCCACCTCAGTTATATGGCGCTGAAACACGGCGGCATTAAAACCTGTGTACCACCTCACCCGGAAGATGATCAGTCACTTTGGAGTTGTCGCCCTGACTTCGGCAAGATTGTTGGACGCAAAAATGTCGCCACTTTCAAAACCACCGATCATCGCCAAACACGAACGGATATCGTGCAGTCCTATCGACGCGATGGCTGGCGTATTGTGGCTGAACTGGATGCAGAAAAAAATAAAACATTTAGTGGCGACCTTTTCCTGTTTAATAACAAACTAAAAAACAGGGAGAACTTTTCACTGGTCAGATTTGGTGATGGCGAGATGATCGTGATTAACGGTAAAAGTATCGATCTGTCAGAAAAATGTAATGGCGAACACCGGTACACACCCGATAACCCCGAAGATGAACAGCACCGCCAAATTCTGGAAGCGTCCCTGCTCTACCAAAACCCACAATATTTTGTGGGTTTGCCCTGTCGATGCTGCGTCGGAGACGAACACTGTGATGCATTAAGGGCGCAAGCACAACAGGATGAAAAACAACTCACCTGGGCCAATCTATTTGTCAACGCCAACTACCCGCTGTTTTTAGACTCAACAGTCGATTTATTCTCTTCCCGGCCAGTGAATATGATCTGCCACCAGAATGCTGACTTGCAAACACTGCCATTTATCCCGATAAAAGACTTTCGAGTGGGCGCTAACGCCTGGGTACAGGACTACCAATCCGTGCTTTCACAGATGGAAAATCACATCAGCGACAACAAAATAGAAAACGAAATCTTTCTTTTTTGCGCGGGTGTATTGAGTAACATGTTAATTTACCAGCTAACCAAAAAATACCCCGAGAATACCTATATTGATTTAGGCTCGGTTTTTGATGTCACCATGGGACTGGGTAAAACGCGCAAATACCTCAAAGGCAGCAAAAGGCGTTTACAAAAGGTCTGCGTCTGGTAGGCAATATTAATCATGGCATAAGTATTTGCAGAGTGTGCTTTTTAAACTGTCGGTAGCATGGATGCTACCGTCAAATCTATAGGGATATATTTACGGTGTGTTTCAAAAGCACACTCTGCAAATACTTATGCAACACTTTATACTTCAGCAATGTCATCAAAAATACTAGCCGTATTTGGCACCCGACCCGAAGCCATCAAAATGGCTCCGCTTGTCAAAGCGCTGCAATCTCACCAGGACATCCACTGCTTTGTTTGCGTCACCGCACAGCACCGTGAAATGCTCGACCAGGTTCTCGACTTATTTGAGATTCAGGCCGATTTTGATCTGGATATCATGAAAGCGACTCAAGGGCTCTCACACATTACCGCAGAAGTACTGTTACGGCTCGAACCTGTGTTAAACGAATTGCAGCCAGACCGTGTGTTAGTTCATGGCGACACCAGCACCACCATGGCAGCAACGCTGGCAGCCTATTATCAAAAAATCCCGGTAGCACATATCGAAGCGGGATTGCGTACTGGCAATATTTACGCCCCCTGGCCGGAAGAAATCAATCGAAAAATCACCTCAACCATTGCTGATTTACATTTCGCTCCGACCAGGCTGTCACAATCAAACTTACTGAAAGAGAATGTAGCGCCAGACAAAATTTATGTAACAGGCAATACCGTAATCGATGCCTTATTAAATGTGGTTGATAAAATTCAGTCAAATGCTGAGTTACAACAACAGCTAAGCAACTTGTTCCCTTTTCTCGACAACAGCAAAAAAATGATTTTGGTGACCGGGCATAGACGGGAAAATTTTGGCCAGGGTTTTGAGCAAATTTGTCAGGCCATCGCTACAATCGCCAGACTTGAGGATGTGCAGATTGTCTATCCGGTTCACCTTAACCCTCAGGTGCAGGAACCGGTCAATCGTTATCTCAATAACATCGACAATATCTATTTACTGGCACCACAGGATTATCTACCTTTTATCTATTTAATGGAAAAAGCACACATTATTCTGACTGACTCTGGCGGCGTTCAGGAAGAAGCACCGTCATTGGGCAAACCGGTATTGGTTATGCGTGATACCACTGAACGCCCGGAAGCGGTAGAGGCCGGCACTGTCAAGCTGGTAGGATCAGACACAACTCGCATCGTTGAAGCAGTTTCAAAATTAATCAATGACCCCGCAGAGTTCGACAAAATGTCGATGGCACACAACCCCTATGGTGACGGTAAAGCCGCTCAGCGAATTGTCGATATATTGGCAGCCAGTTCATCAGGGAAAAGTCACTGAGATGCTCTTTGTAATACATCAAAGCCTCCTGGAATATTTTTATGATTAACCGCAATACTGCCGAAATACCATCACTGTACAGGCGCTGGAAAAATGCTTTTGATAATTTTTTGTTCCGTTATTTTGACCGGATGATCCCGGCCAGGTGGTACTTAAAATCCGTACCATCGGAACAGGAAATCAACAGCGTGACCGGTAGAATTAAGCTGGAACTCGTCAGTCACTGCTGGCAATACTCTCATCTGCTTGCTTATCACCTGAGCGCACTGGTTAAATACCCGCCGAAAAATGTGGATGTCACGGTCACCGTATTTTACGCTACTGAAGATAACGCCACGAAAAATATGCTTGATTTTTTTGCCGAACTATCGGCACCCGGCATCACCTGGAACTGGCAGCCGCTGCCTAAAGCACATCTTTTTCGCCGCGCCATCGGGCGCAATCAGGCCGCGCTACACACTCAGGCAGACTGGATCTGGTACATTGATTGTGATTTAATTTTTCACCAGGGCTGCCTGGATTCCCTGGCAGCCTCCCTGCAAGGTCGCAAAGATGCCCTGCTGTTTCCGGATGCAGAATCAACCACCTCGATGCTGGAAGATGCCAATCCCATCCTGAAAAGCGGACAACAACCGCAACTGGTTGATATCGATACCACACAATTCAGTCCGAGAAAAATTACCCGCGCAGTCGGCGCCTATCAAATCACCCATGGCGATATTGCCAGGGCTTGCGGTTACTGCAATAACATTCTCGCCTACCAGACACCCACATTACATTGGCGCAAAACCTATGAGGACCGAACTTACCGGTGGTTGCTTAGAACACAGGGTATTGCCATAGAGGTTCCTGCTATATATCGAATTCGCCATCAATCAAAAGGCCGCTATAACAAAGGGTCATTATGGTCTAAAATTCGCGGTTTTATTCGACTTACCGAATCAAAAATTAAAGATAGCAAACTGAGTTAAGAGTGAAGTAGAAAGTTAATATGAGTCAAAATTTAATTTTACATAGCGCAGGCTTATTGATATTACTTTTCCCCGCGATGCTGATGACTGTGCCTGACGGCGGCAGTGTAACGCTTGTGCTCCTGTTATTGATCAGTGCAACAGGTTTATTCTTAAATAGAAATCCAGTGCCACTCGATAACAATGAAAAATTATTGCTGGCAGCTGTTGCTGCCTATATGCTGATATATATATTCAATATATGGCTTTTCAATTCTAAAATTTCAGAGCTTGACAATACTTTTCGGTTTTTGCTGCTATTACCGATCTTTTTTTATATTCGAAAAATAAAGCTGAACCCAAATTATCTTTACTACGGGTTATTGGCTGGTGCAGTTGCCTGTTTTGCCATTGCTGCTTATCAGAAGTTTTATCTGGATTACTCACGGTCACATGGTGTTACCAGTATTATTTCTTTTGGTGGTATCAGTATGACACTGGCAATGATGAGTTTCACTATAGGGCTATTGAGCAAAACAGGGTATACAAAAATATTATTTTTTAGTGGTTTTATTCTTGCTACCTGGGCATCCGTATTGAGTGGCTCACGTGGCACCTGGCTGGTATTACCATCCTGCCTTTTAATATTGTTTCTTATCAATCCACAAAAGTGGTCTTTAAAAACCAGAGTGTCGGCTGGCCTTATTTCACTGTTAATGATTTCAACCAGTTACTTTTTACCGGTGGTTCAACACAGAGTAGATACTGCATTAAACGAAATGAATGCTTATATTACTAACAACGTAGCCAATACATCCGTTGGAATTCGTCTCGATATCTGGCACGCTTCAATTGTTACATCAACAAAGCACCCCGCGCTAGGAATAGGAGAAGGGAACTTTAGCAACAAGATGAAACTATTGTCGGATCAAGGTCTGGTTGATCCTTACGTTTTAAATATTGCTCATGTGCATAACGAATACATTTCAGCTTTACTGCATCGAGGCTTTCCCGGCTTAATAACACTTCTGTTATTGTTCCTGATTCCATTAATTGCTTTTAGTAAGGTCTTAATTAGCGAGCAGGGAGAACATAGAATTTTGCCTGCCATAGGAATAATGCTAGTGATATCGAGTATGACGGTATCGCTATCGGATATGTTTTTTTCTCAACATAAATACACCCTGTTTTATGCAGGCTTCATCTATCTAATTTATGCATTCATGCGCCAGCGAAGTACTGCGCCAACTCGATATTGACGCGTCACCTCCAGACGGCTCAATCTATTAAAATATATTCCGCACCACAATACGGGCATTTGGCATGACCGGTTTCTTCCACGGGAATGTACACCTGAGGATGTGAGTCCCATAAAGAGGCACCATTTAGTGGGCAATGAACGGGCAGTATATCTCGTGTCACTTCTATACGGGTATCCTGATTGGGTATATCCAGGCCTTCCTGGGTTGCTGTGTTTGGGTTAGGCATATTTAGCTCCTGTTGTTTTATTGTCCACAGATGAACGCGGATAAACACAGATAAAAATAATAATTCTTGTTATAAGTTTTATTAACTTCGTCACTGCGAACCATTGCATAGCAAGCTTTAACACTGCGTAATTACCTAAAAGACAGCTGCCTTTTTCACAAAGAGAAACAAAAAAACATCTGTGTTTATCTGCGTTCATCTGTGGATAAATTATCTTTATCTATTCAACCACCGTCAACCAATCATCATGTACATCCAGTCGCCCATGCACCAAATCAAAATACATGGTTTGCAGTTTTTCAGTAATTGGCCCACGCGAGCCATTACCAATGGTTTTGTCATCTATTTCGCGAATCGGTGTGACTTCTGCAGCGGTACCGGTAAAAAACACTTCATCGGCAGCATACAGCTCTTCAATTTTTATGATTTTCTCAACTACTTCAAAGCCTTGTTCCTGCGCCAGGGTAATAATGGTTTTGCGCGTAATGCCGTTGAGCGAGGCAGTCAATGTCGGCGTATACAACACACCGTCTTTAATCATAAATATATTTTCACCGCTGCCTTCTGCCACATTGCCTTTGCTATCTAACAACAAAGCTTCATCGTAACCTTTGCTCATGGCTTCATCAAGCGCTAGCATAGAGTTAATGTAATTACCGTTGGCTTTCGCCAGGTACATGGCTGGATGTGAATCATTTTTTATAAAGGTGGATTTTCGAATGCGAATGCCATTGTCCAGACTTTCCTGTCCAAGGTACGCGCCCCACTCCCAGGCGGCAACCATGACGTGCACTTTTAGATTATCGGCACGCAGACCCATGCCTTCCGAACCATAAAAACACATAGGGCGAATGTAAGCAGATTGCAGATTATTCTCTGCGACTGCCGCAAGCTGCGCCTTATTGAGCGTTTCTTTATCAAACGGTATCGCCATGTTCATCAGCTCAGCCGATTCATACAGGCGATCGGTATGTGCCTGCAAACGAAAAATAGCTGTGCCCTGCTCGGCTTTATAGGCACGCACACCTTCAAACACGCCCATGCCGTAATGTAATGTATGCGTTAAAACGTGGATTTTGGCATCACGCCATTCAACCATTTTGCCGTCAAACCAGATTACGCCATCTCTATCGGCCATGGTTTGCATAAACTTCTCCTAACAATAACAAGTTTTAAGTTGTATGTTACAAGTTTTATGTCTCTTAACTTAAAACATAATACTTATAACTCTTTTTTCGGCATCAACCGCTGCCACACCGCAGTCACATTATCTCGATGTAACGCCACTTCACTCTCATCTGCTTCACATTGCAGATTTTGCCAGTTTTTCAACTTTCTAAAATACCGGTAGGCATTGGCCAGGCTTATCGCTTCTTCTGCGCTATACCAACCTACTGTTTTTAATTCGTTTATCAGCTCCAGCGTAGCGGTATGTTTAATACAGTTTGCGTGCTGTTTGGCATGAATTAACACGCCAGCCTGGGTCATGAATTCAATATCAACCAGACCACCCGCATCCTGCTTAATATCAAAATCATCTGATTTATTGGCCAGATGTTTTCGCATCTTTTCGCGCATATCAACGACTTCCTGTGACAATTGATCCGTATCGCGCGACTGCTGGAGAATAGAACGACGAATTCTATCAAATTCCTGCTCTATCAGTGTACTTCCCAGTGAGTTTCCTGTCACATATCTTGCTCTTATTAACGCCTGGTGTTCCCAGGTCCAGGCTTTTTCCTGCTGATAAGCCTCAAAAGCTGAAATACTACTAACCATCAAACCCGACTGTCCATTAGGACGTAAGCGGGTATCGGCCTCATACAGGATACCGGAATAGGTGCGCGTATTCAAAAAGTGGATAACCCGTTGTGCAACACGGGCAAAGAAGCTCTGGTTATCAATCGCCTTTTCACCCAGGTTATCCCTGCCCAGGGTGACCTGTTTTTCACCACTGCTATTATGCAAAAAAATAATATCCAGATCAGAACCATAACCCAGCTCATTGCCGCCCATTTTCCCATAAGCAATAATGGAAATTGTCGGCTTGAAACCCTCTCCGTCAATAAAACAGCTGGGTTCACCGTGTTTTCGCACCATCGCTCGCCAGCACAGTTCAAGTATTTTTTCTAATAACACATTCGCTAATTCAGTCAATTGATCAGAAACAATTTCTACCGGCTCTTCATAAAACACATCAAGCATGGCAACGCTAAACACTGTTTTTCGCTTAAACTGGCGCATTCTGTCCATTATCTGTTCGACATCTTCACCGATTATTTCGCCCTGAGCTCCAACTTGGGTCTCTATCCTCGCCAGCTCCAGTGCTAATAACTGCTTAATATCGTACTGATCACCATGTTGCTCACGAAGCATCTCCACCGTGCTCAACAGGCTATCGAGCAATATAGGGTGTTTAACAAGACGCTCGGTAAACCATTCACTGGCAGCACAAAGGGTTAACATTTGCAGCTGTATTGTCGGGTATTCGCTTAACAAACTAATGTAAACCTTACGCCCGGCCAGTGCTTTAATGATTCGGCAAACACGATCCAGCAAGGCTGTCTGCTCTGGGTAATCGGCAATTTTTTCAACCAGCGACTCCATTAACTGCGCCATCAGGCGAGAGCTATCTCCGGTCAGGTGTTTTATTTGAGGGCTGGAATGCAGCTGTAAAAGCAAACTTTCAATGGCTTTAACATGGTTGTAATCCATGCTGAGCAGGTACTGTCTCAAACCATCATCAGATTTCTCACCAGTAGTCGTTTCCTGCCAGACACTTTGCCAAAACAGGGCAAACGGTGAAACAATGACTTCCTGTGTTTCATCAGCCGGTGCGATCAAATTCTGAAAAACCCGGTCAACAGCATTCTGGTGATTTGCCAGTTGCTCGATTAATTCAGACCAGTTTTGCACGCCCATGCCCAGGTTTAATCGTTGTTGTGAACGCTCATCATCGGGCAGCGTATGGGTTTGTTTATCACCCAGCATCTGCAAACGGTTTTCCAGTTTACGCAAAAACCAGTAGGCGTTGATAAGTTGTTCCACTTCGCTTGATTGTAAATAATTTTTTTCAGCTAATAAGCTCAGCACCTTGATAATACTGCGAGCACGCAATTCCGGCTCACGACCACCACGGATTAACTGCAGTGTTTGACCAATAAATTCAATTTCACGAATGCCGCCTTTTCCCAGCTTAACGTTGTTGATCATGCCTTTGCGTTTCATTTGCGCGTTTATCATCGCTTTCATTTCACGAATTGAATCGAGCATGGAAAAATCAAGATAACGCCGGTAAACGAACGGCGTTAGCATGGATAACAAATACTGCCTGTCGCTATCACGCCCGGTAATTAATTTCGCTTTTATCATGGCGTAACGCTCCCAGTCACGCCCCTGCAACTGGTAATACTGCTCAATGCCGGAAAAGCTCATCGCCATTGGACCGCTCTCACCAAAAGGCCTTAACCGGGTATCCACACGATAAACAAAACCCTCAGCGGTAACATCATTCAGCACCTTAACCAGTTTTCGGATCACCGCCAGATAAAATTCATAAAACGACTTGCGGCGTGGCCCGGTGGTTTCTCCGCTTTCGGCAAAGCTGAAGATCAAGTCGATGTCGGAAGAAAAGTTAAGCTCACCGCCACCCATTTTGCCCATGGCAAAAACCAGCAGTGATTGTTCTTCGCCATTGGCATCAACAGGCATACCAAAAATTTCTGCCTGTTGCTGTTCCAGATGCTGCAAGATCACTGCCACCACCGCTTCAGCAAAATCGGTTAGCTCCTGCAGAATGGTTTTTATGTCAGTCAGGGCATTTAAATCACGCCAGGCAATACGCACCATTTCCTGCTGGCGCAATAGACGCAGTGTAGACATCAATTCATTTTCATCTTTAGCCTTCGTTACAACATGATTAACTAATTCCATATAGTTTTCGATGCTTCGGTCTAAAGCAAAACCCTCTTCCTGTAATTGATAAAAAATCGCTGGATAACGAATGCAATTACGTGCCACAAAATCACTGCATGCCCAGGTTTTACCCAGCGTTTCCAGCAATATGACCTGATATGGGTTTATGTCTTTTTCTGCACACGATTTACACCAGTCAAACCAGAAGTTTTCAACAATAGAATGTAGTGAAGACGGCACATGGCTTAAGAGTTCAGCGGGAGGATGGTTGTCGTTGCACATTTATTATTTATCTTCGGCTGGCGGAATGCACATGGTACTTTATTGTGTCATTGTTGCAACAAACAATTGAAAACAGACAGAGATAGCAAACTAAAAATCAGAGCAACAGAGACTTCACAAGCAACCTGCAGTAAGGGTCTGTCTCAATGCCGGTAAGTTAAGACTTTTGCCGTCATTCCCGCATGCTTTTAGCGGGAATCCATCGGTCAGCGGGTACAATGTCAGTTATATCAGGCTTTACACGTCATGGATTCCGGCTAAAACACTGCCGGAATGACGAACGTTACCGCTTAACTTACTGGCATTGGATCTGTCTTAGGTCACCTGTCTAACCAAATATTCCTTTCAAGATATAAAAGAACAAAATAGCCAGAACGGCACCAGCAGGTAATGTCACCACCCATGTTAAAAATATGTTGTTTGAGGTGCCTTTTATTCGGCGACGATTATTCCTGCGGGATGCGAGAAAGATTATTCCACAAATGAAACTAAATGATCTCATTTTTGCCCATAAGGTGGGGGGAATACGGCCTGTGATGATTGAT
>JAFLJY010000137.1 GCA_022712755.1 Gammaproteobacteria bacterium | reverse complement strand
AATGAGCGACCTGTTTTACATTCATGTATACCAGGTCGTTAGCAGGTTCGGTTTGTAACACGGCAGACATAGCTAGCTTCTAAGCTGTTGTACTTTCGCTTTTGGTTTGCTACTGCCAGCCGATTTTGGTATGACATCAAACTGAATAAATTCTGCGCCATGGTAAATTAAAAAGTGGCGGCCTTTTGCGCGTGCGATTAAGGTCACGCCCACCTTACGCGCCAGTTCACGTCCCATTTGTGTCACCCCTGATCGTGACAGCAGTACAGGAATGCCCATTTGCGCCACTTTGATTACCATCTCTGAGGTGAGGCGGCCGGTAGTGTAGAAAATTTTGTCATTGCCTGTTGTTTGATTCAACCACATGTGACCAGCAATGGCATCAACGGCATTGTGCCGGCCAACATCTTCGACAAAGTGTAAAATTTTTGATTGCTGGCAAAGCGCACAACCATGGACCGCACCGGCACGTTTATAAACTTCGTTATAATTGTTAAGGCTGGTAAGCAATTCATATATGGTTGACTGTTTAATGCTAATTTCAGGCAATTTTATTTTTTCGATATTATCCATCAGCGAGCCGAATACTGTGCCCTGGCCGCATCCGGTGGTTATTGTTCTTTTATTTAATTTGTTTTCGATATCTGCTACTGGCTGATGCGTGGTAACGGCGACTGAATCGGTTTCCCAGTCGACCTGAATGGATTTCAGCTGTTTAATATTGGTGATCATATTTTGATTGCGTAACCAGCCTAAAATTAATAATTCAGGCTGGGTGCCAAGGGTCATCACGGTGATGATTTCACGTTTGTCCAGATAAATGGTTAGCGGACGTTCCGCTGCAATATAACTGGTTCTTATCTTGCAGAACTCATCAACCGCACTGACCGGTGCAGAGGCATCTAAACCAGCATCGGTCATTTCGGGTTTATACAACAGGTCTTCAGTTGTGTTATGAATCATCACTAACCTCCAGTGGCATTCATGTGTCTTAAAATAACTTCCTGTGTGTTCAGGTCAAAGTTATGGCCTTTGGGTTTTATTAACATGGATTGAATGATGGCTTTACGTAAGCTTTCATCATTAGTGGGGTGGGCACGAACCACTCGTTTTAAGTCTTTAGAATGCTCCTGCCCAAGGCACAATAATAATAAACCTTCAGCGGTCAGCCTTACTCGATTACAGCTAGCACAAAAATTGTGACTGTGTGGCGAAATAAAACCAACCCGTGATTCACTGTCTGGCATTTTATAATAACGTGCAGGTCCGCCGGTTTTTTCAGTGGTGGCTATGAGTTCATATTGTCGGCGTAGGTCGCTAAGTATTTCATCACTTGAATAATAGCTTTGCGCACGGTTATGGTCGTTAATAATGCCCAGTGGCATTTCCTCGATAAAAGTAATATCCATGCCGCGAGTCCTGACAAAAGCTACCAGTTCAGTGACTTCATCATGATTTATGTTTTTTAATACAACACTGTTAATTTTTACTTTTTGAAAGCCGGCCTGCAGAGCAGCATCAATGCCTGCCAGGGTTTTGTGTAACTTTCCTACGCGTGTAATTTTCCTGAAACGTTCTGGTTGTATTGTATCCAGGCTGATGTTTATTCGCCTGACGCCTGCCTCATGCAATGGTATTGCGTATTTGCTGAGCTGGCTTGCATTTGTGGTTAAGCTTAAATCGTCAAGTCCTGCAAGCTGTCCCAGCCCTTCAAACACTTTCATGATGTTGCGTCGCGTTAGTGGTTCGCCCCCGGTGATACGTATTTTATTAACGCCTAAATCAACAAAAGATTTAGCTATACGAATTATTTCTTCTAATGTCAGTAATTGTGATCGAGGCACAAATTGCATATTTTCTGACATACAATAGATACATCGAAGGTCGCAGCGGTCAGTCACCGATATTCTTAAATAGCTGACCTTTCGACCAAAACGATCGATCAGTGCTGATGGTGACGCCTGTGCTTGAGCCGAACGATGACCGACTATTTGCTCCATCTACCTGCCTCAAAATTGTTGAACAACATAAGACATAAAGCAAGAACTGTTCCTACTCTACTGGCTTAAGGAATTAATTTTCCGTTCCATCAAAGCGTTTAATAGTCGGCGTTTATATGACTAGCTATATGCCTGGCGTAATAATAAAAACGTTGTAACGGTTATGTGGTGGGGTAATTTGTCTCATAGGGGGAGGGCATAACGGACATTATGTCGCATTTATTTATTTTAATGATGGCTCGCCTGCAACAGTGCTTATAGAAGGCTAAGCACTGCGGGTGAATTTACTGCGTGGTCAAACTGGTACGTTACTTGCTTGAAGAATTAAGGAACCTCTGATTAATTCTGAATGAAGTAGATTGCTCACAAAATTATTCAGATTTAAGGCGTGAAATGCACGTAATAGCGGGCTATTGCGAAGTTTCACAACGCAGAAGATGGATGATTTTGTGGGCAATATACGATTTCACGAATTAATCAGAGGTTCCTAAATATAGATAGTTATTACCCCGTCAACAATGGATGGTTTCTAATGACTGATGAAATAATGGCTGCAACAACAAACCTGCCGGATCAATTTCCGGTGACTGTCATTATGGAACGACGCCCGGCACAGGTCAGTACCTGGGTTGATTATGTGTGGACGGTGATTGGTGTCACGGTTGGTGATGTGCAGCAGTTACCGGGAGAATCATCGGTGTCACACATTGAAAAGAATGTGCAATTGCATATCCATTCCGGCTACAGGGTTAAATTATATGTTGATGAGTGTGACAGTTATTACCGTAATCTGCTGTCATCATCACCGCATTGTTTTGTCGTGGTGCATCAGGATGATGACAATGATGATCAGCCTGAACCGTTCATTGTTACGCTTAGTTATGATGAAGCACA
>JAFLJY010000136.1 GCA_022712755.1 Gammaproteobacteria bacterium | reverse complement strand
GAATGTCAGGCATGAGCGGTATGGGCGGAATGTCAGGCATGAGCGGTATGGACGGTATGGGCGGAATGTCAGGTATGTCTGGCATGAGCGGCTGGAAATAACAGCCAGGTTTACGTTTCCTCCAGGTGCATGGATGCACCAATTTTTAATTGAATAATCTCCAGCAGGCTATTTATGGTTGTTTAAGAGAGCATTGAAAGCACAAATTTCCATTGTTCTCTTAAGCATCTTGAGGTGGATAAAAATGAAAAAAATAACTCTGATTCCGATATTGTTTCTGCTATCAGCTGTTGGGTTTTCGCAGGCGATAGCCGATAAAATGGATGCGGCTGATTACCATCGAGCGGTGTGGCATCCTGTTCATTTTTCTCTGGGCATTGATTCTACCAGCAATGAGCAATGTCTAAGTTGTCACCAGGAAATCATTGAACGTAAGGTTTTGCCTAAAGCTGAGGCAGGGGTGGTAACGGATTCATTACAAAGCTGGTATCAGACACTGACCAGCTATAGCGGTGCTCAGGAAACCTTTCATCGTCGGCATCTGGCCACACCGTTAGCCAAAGAACTGATGAATATGAAATGCACAACCTGTCATCAGGGATGGAACCCACGTGAAGCAGCGCCCATTCCTCCTAATGTTAATAATGAACGGTTTACCCTGCGCAAACAGGTTAACCCTGAAATCTGTTTGATGTGCCATGGGAAAAGTGCATATCAAATTATGGGTTTACCTTCTCCATGGCAGGAATCTAGAGACATGTTTCAGGATAACTGCTTGTTGTGTCATGAAACCATACGCACCACCCGTCATCAGGTTAATTTTCTCAACGCTAAGGCTATAGAAAAAGCGGGAAAAGAGAATGCCGATACCTGTTTTGGTTGCCATGGTGGGCGTTCGTGGTATCGCATTGCTTACCCTTACCCAAGACACGCATGGGATGGCATGGCCAAAGAAATACCGGAATGGGCTAAACACAGATCAACACAGTCTGAGCCACGTTTTCGTTTGAATCAACAGCAAGCACAACAGGCACAGAAATAAGCAGATTTGCAGCAGGAGAAAAAATATGAATAAGCATTCAGTGTTTGAAGGTCTGCAACGCAGTCTCAAACTGTCACGGCGATCTTTTCTGAAAACAACCGCAGGGGCGGCAGGCGTTGCTGCGACTGGCGGTTTAATGGAAATAAAGAAGGGTAAAGAGGCAAAAGCTTTTGCCTATGAACCCTATCCAACAGATGATCAGCTTGAAACCGTGGTCACCAGTTGCGCCCATAACTGCGGCTCGCGTCACATGCTGGTGGCGCATAAATGGAAAGATGTCATTGTTAGACTATCTACCGATGATGGCAGTTACCAGCGCAATGGCCACTTTGGTAAAGATACTAATGAAGAACCGCAACTGCGTGCCTGCTTGCGTGGTCGTTCCTATCGTCAACGTCTGTATTCGGCTGAGCGTTTGCTGTACCCCATGATGCGGGTTGGTGAGCGTGGTGAAGGCAAGTTTAAGCGGGTATCCTGGGATGAAGCGCTGGATTTTGTCGTAAAAAAAATGGTGCATATAAAAGATACTTACGGCCCCACCGCATTATTGGATCAAAGTTATGCGGGTGCTTCCTATGGTGTATTACATAAATCGGATCAAATCGAAGGCTTGCTGGCTCGTTTTATGGGCATGTTTGGCTGCCGTACAAGCTCCTGGTCGGTGCCTTCTTATGAGGCCACCACTGCTAGTTCACGTTGGTCTTTTGGTACTATTAAAGATGGCAATGAAGACGATACTTATGCCGAATCAAAATTGATGATTATGTGGGGCTGGAATCCTGCCTATACTTTTCATGGTGGCAATACCTTTATGTATATGCGCATGGCGAAGCAGCGCGGTTGTAAATTTGTTTTAATTGATCCTCAATATACTGATTCTGCGGCCGCTTATGATGCCTGGTGGATTCCGATTAAACCTAATACCGATGCCGCCATGATGGCTGGAATGGCGCATTATATATTCAGTAATAATCTACAGGATCAGGAATTCATCAACCAGTTTTGTATGGGTATGGATGCCGACACAATGCCAGACTGGTGGCGTGACTCGGTTAATGGTCAGGAAAATTTCAAGGATTATATTCTGGGTAAGTACGATGGTGAGCCCAAAACGCCGGAATGGGCAGCTAAAATTTGCGGTGTATCGGCTGAAGATATTATTAAACTGGCGGATATGTATGCCACCACCAAACCGGCTGCATTGAAAGCAAGCTGGGCGGCAGGGCGTAATTCTTATGGTGAGCAGTACAATCGCATGGCGGTCGCTTTGCAGGCGATGACGGGTAATATCGGCAAACTGGGCGGTTGTGCCGAAGGTGTAGGTAAGGCATGGGATGCCAAGGCAATTGCTCATCCCTATGATCAGTATGCCAACATCTGGTTTCAGTCGATTAAATCTGATCGTTGGGCGCATTGTGTACTTAACTACCCCAATGTGAAACGAGAGGAAATAGGTCTGTGGCCACGCCAGGATGCGACTGATGGCCAGATACCCAATATTAAAGGCATTTTCTGGCAGGGTTCTGACTGGTTTAATCAGTTAACCAATATCAACAAGGAAATTGAGGCCATTAAAAAACTGGAGCTGGTGGTATGCATGGATTCAACCATCACACCTTCTGGTTTGTGGTCGGACATTTTATTGCCTATCGCCACCCATTTTGAACGTCACGATGCTGCGCTTCCCTGGTACAAGGGACATTATTATATCCACCGACCCAAGGTGATCGAACCGATGGGTGAGTCAAAAACTGACTTTCAGGTATTTACCGAGCTGGCCTATCGTATTGGCGGTGATGTCTTTGGCAAAGCTTACAACCCAAAAGCAAATCGTGACTATTTTAAAACGAATGATCAGGTCGATGAGGCTTACCTTCGAGAATGGTGGCAAGGTCAGGTTATGGCTGAACAGCATGTTGATATGAGCTGGGATGAATTCAAAAAAAGGGGAGTGTACAAGTTTAAGCTGGATCGACCTCATGTGGCTTTTCAGGATCAAATTGAAAAAGGCAAACCTTTTGAAACACCCACTGGAAAAATTGAGATTCTCAGCTCTGAGCTGGCAAATATCAGTGACTGGACGAAGACAAAATATGGCTACCACATTCCATCCATTCCCAAGTGGATCGAACCTTTTGAGTCGCTGAATTCACCTAAAACAAAGAAATGGCCGTTCCATCTTATATCACCTCATCCACGCCATCGTACCCACTCCATTTTTAATAATTGCGCCTGGTTGCGCGAAACGTATGAGCAGGAAGTGACGATCAATGCGTCTGATGCCAGAAAACTGGGCATTAAACCCGGAGACACGGTTGAAATATGGAATGACCGAGGCAAAGTGGTGGTTCCTGTTTATATTACTGAACGCTGCATGCCGGGCGTACTGGTGCTGTTTGAAGGCGTGTGGATGGAACTGGATGAAAATGGTATAGACCGGGCGGGTAATCCTGATTTTCTCACTCTGGACGAGCCCAGTCCAGCAGGTGCTTTTGCTTATAACACGGTGTTATGCAATATACAGAAAACCAGCCTGGAGCATCGTCCGGGCTGGGATAAGCTGGCGATATCACGTGCGCATGTGTTTCGGCGTGAGCTTTAAGAGGACAGGAGGAAACTAACCATGGCAACTCAGAAAGAACTAAATAAAAAGAAAGATTTACCTAAAATACGTGAAGCGGTAAAGCGCGTAAAACGCCAGACTTATACCCCGGTTAAACCGGAGATGCAGTTAGGTTTCATTCATAATAACGTCGATTGCATCGGCTGTCGTGCCTGCGAAATTGCCTGTAAAGACAAGAATGGTTTGGCACCCGGGCCTCGGTTTCGGCGGGTACAGTACATTGAAGGCGGTATCTACCCGAATGTTTACGCTTATAAGGTCAATATGTCCTGTAATCATTGTGAGTCTCCGGCGTGTCTTCCAGTCTGCCCCACTGGAGCTATTTTTAAACGTAAATCAGATGGTATTGTGGATATTGATTCTACCCTGTGCATTGGTTGCCGACGTTGTGAAGCCGCCTGTCCCTACGGGGCACCACAGTTTGATCCGTCCGATAATATAGTAAAAAAATGCAATATGTGTGTTGATGAAATTGATGCCGGGCGCAAACCTTACTGTGTCATGGCCTGCATGATGCGAGTGCTGGACATCGGTCCTATCGAAAAAATATGGGACGGCAGTCTGGAAACGGTGGCCATGGGTGGTAAGGATAAAGTGTCGCGTCAGGTGAAGAATATGGCCAACATTGAGCTAACCAAACCTTCAATTGGATTTGTCGCCCACAGTAAGGGTGAGATTAAATGAGCAGTATCAGCCCATTAATCTCAGATGCGCCTGACCTGTTACTGCGTTTTCGCCAACGTGTAGCAGAGGATTTGACATTGCTGGCAACATTGCATGACTGCGAACCCGATATTGCTTTAGTGAAGGCACTGAACAAGCTTGATTTTCCTTATTGTCTGACGCTGTTATCTAAAAACGGGCCTGGCGTTGAAGTCCAGGCTATGATGCGCTCAACACTGGTTGATATCGACGCTTTACTGGAAAAAGAAAATAACGTACTGGACGAGTTAGCGGCTGACTATGCCAGTATTTACCTTAATCACAGTATTTCTGCTTCACCGCAAGAATCTGTATGGCTGGATGAAGACAGCCTGATGTGCCAGACCAGCATGTTTCAGGTTCGTGCCTGGTTTGAATCTTATGAACTCGGCATTCCAGACTGGCGCTTACGACCCGATGACCACCTGGTTTACCAACTGCAATTTATGGCTGCCTTGCTTAATCGGGATGACGACATGCAAACCCTGGAAAAACTGGCGACTTTCATGGACGAACATTTGTTACGTTGGCTGGGGAATTTTTCAGAACGGGTGATGGTTCGGTGTGAAACAAACTATTTTGCCAACACTGCTGCGATAACCGCTGACTATTGCGAAAAGCTTCGCGATATGCTGGCAGATATATTGAATCAAGCACGCCCCAGCCGTGATGAAATAGAAGCGCGTATGCAACCAAAACCTGCCGCAACAGAAGTTTCGGTCAGTTTTATGCCGGGGATGGGGCCTGTGGTATAGACCTGCTGTATAGAAGCGCCTTAAATTTTCAACACATTAAAGAGGAATTATTTATGAAGAAAATGTACAGTAATCGACTGCAAATATTAGCATTGATGACCCTGGTTGTGACTTTTTCACCGCTGCTTGTAGCCGGTAATATGGATGCTGGAAAAGCTATTTATGATGGTAAAGGTGCCTGTGCAACATGCCATGGTGCTACTGGTGCTGGCGATGGTGTTGCTGCTGTCTCCTTTAATCCCAAACCCACCAATTTCACCACAGCCAGTTATCGCCTGGATACTGATGGTGATGGTCAGCCTGGTAGTGATACTGATATATCCAATGCAATAAAACATGGTACAGCTAAATACGGTGGTTCGGCAGGCATGCCGGCTCGTGCTGATTTTTCAGCAGATGAGATAAATAATCTGGTTGTTTATTTACGGTCATTAAAAAAATAAAGTGTAGCGGTGTAATCGAGAACAAATGCAGAAGTCAGTAGGTCAATATTTGTTTGAAAGTATCCAGCAGGAATTACGTCTGCCAGAAATAGATGCTAATGCCTGCGTTTATTCACACTTTGATCAATCAACTTGTCAGGTCTGTGTGGATAGTTGTCCCTCGCATGCATGGGTGCTTGGCGAAGAATCACTGGGTTTGAACACAGAAGCCTGTGATGGTTGCGGCTTATGTATTCCTGCTTGTCCGAGTGGCGCATTACATATTCAATACCCCTGGATAATCCGTCAGTCTGGCGGTCATTCAATCGCTCTGTTTGGCTGTGAATTTAGTGCTGTCACAAACAGAACCGCTATGCTTCCCTGTGTTCATGTGCTGGGATTACGTCAGCTTTTACTGATGTATAAACATGGCGTTAGTTATTTACTCATTACCACGGGTGATTGTGCGGGCTGTAAACGCCAGCCGTCAACAGACATCTACAGTCGGCTACAACAGCTTAATGAGCTACTTGTCGAGCGCGGGAAACCTGCTATGAAAATCATGCAGCGTTCTCACCAGGTTTGGCAAAGCCTGTTTAAAACCGATGAAATTATTTCGCCTGGAATAAAATTGTCGCGACGTAATTTTCTACGTGGAACAGTGCAAAAAAATTGCCGTGAAAAACTGATTCAAGACCCGCTTAATCTACCTGAAAACCGAAGCCTGCCACCCGGTCAATTGTTAGCAAAAACAAAAAAAACAGATGTACATTGGCCATATTCTGTGCAACTGGATAAAAATAAATGTAATGGCTGTGATGCCTGTATCAATCTTTGTCCTGGCGAGGCATTGCTATTTAGTTCAGGTAACAAAGATGCATCAGCGGTATACCGCCTAAACCCGGCAAATTGTAATGGCTGCGGGATTTGTGAGGATGTTTGTGAAACAAATGCAATTTCAATAAGCAGGTTTTCCAAAAGCCCGGATCAAACCATAAACCTGACAGAAAAAACTTGTCGCTCCTGTGGTAACAACTTTCATTTAGCCTCTATCCAAATTCAATCTGAAAAATCACTATGCTATATTTGTCAGATACACGATCACAGTAATAATTTATTCCAGGTGCTGTAAAAACCTGACTAAATGTTTTTTTAGCTCTCACAATCTATTTTTATTCATTATGCAGCTATCTCATGGGTATAGAAATATGGCATGAATAGTCTCGAGATTCAAACAGCATTGCAACATATGCATCAGATACTGCTAAATCATAAAAGTACCGAGGCGGACTGGATTGCATCTGTCATTAAATTATGCGCTAACAATGAAACCGAACTATATCGACAGCTTAATTCTAAGCATATGTGGGGCGGTGCAGGCTCAATCGCTAATGAGGCCCTGGCGGATAACCCAGGGATAGAGGAATGGATATGGAAAGTAGAAATCCAGGAGTATCGGGAGATTATGATTAAGCTGGGTGAGCATTTAATGGTGCAGGAAAATTCCTATCCGGATATTTCTTCGTGGTTACTTGCATTTAATAACTGGAATCAATCCGATGTGTGATTCACTATTTAAGAAAAATTATTAGTTAAATGCATAGGTATGTTAGTTAATGAATTCTGCCGCCGTCGCCTGAAGTGGGTCGGTTATCAATGGAGGTCCTTTAATCCCATTTAAAAAGCCAGGATCCTAATAATAAAAATACGAAACTTTGGCCGACTAACACGAGCAGATGGTAACTAATGGTTATTAAATCTGCGCCGTCGATCATTACTGCGCGTGCGGCCGCTGTCACATGTGTTAACGGTAAAAATTCTGCAATTAGCTGCATCATGGGGGTGGCACCTTCCAGTGAGAACCAGACACCGGATAAAAACATCATCGGCCAGCTAAATAAATTAAGCAGTCCGCCTGCGGTTTCCTCACTTGTCACCCGTGCGGCAATAATTAAACTAAGGCTGATCATACTTAAAGCACCGAGGGCAAAAACCAGAAACAGGTTTAAATGAGAGCCACGCATGACAAAGTCTACAAAAATATTAGTGCTATAGAATACAAATGCGGTGATCATCATTATTAATATAAAACGTGATACAACTTGTGCTGATAAATACTCAAAGGCGGTGATGGGTGTCGCCTTAAGTCGTTTTAACATGCCGTTTTTTCGATACCGAACAATCACAAAACCAACACCAAACATGGCACTAAACATCATGTTCATTGATAAAATGCCAGGTATAACCCAGTCCAGATAGCGGATTTGTTTGCCGCTGACCGTTTGTTTTTCAAAGTTACTGGATTCCAGACCTGACAGAATTTTTTCAACCAGATAACCATTGGGTGACTCGGTATTTATCCAGTATTGCTGTGTTTCTGCATTTAACAACATATCAACCTGGTGGCGCTGTACCCTGGTAATCGCCGTTTCGGTTTTTTCTACTGAATAAAAATCGATATATTTCAGTTCGAGGAACTGTTTTGACTGGCTTGTTGCCGTCGTTTGATTGACTACACCCACTTTAAACTTTTCACCAATATTACCTGAAAAAGCAAAAGCAAAGCCGGCAACGATCAAAACTGGCATGAATATATTCCAGCCAAGAGAGGAGCGATCACGAATGAACTCTTTGTTTCGCGTTGATAATAAAGCTAGAAAACGTTTAAACGCCATAAGGGTATCTCTATTGATTAGTTGCGTCTGTTTAAGCTCTTAGTTCTTTCCCCGTTAATTCCAGAAATAAATCATCCAGGGTTCTGGTTCTTATCTGTAATTGCGCAAGTGAAATATTGTTTTTTATTAAAGTGGACACGACTTTATTTACATCACAGGTTGTGATTTCAATATGGCCTTTTCTTTTGTTTGTTGTAAAGGGCAATGCAGCCAAATTGCTTATTTCAGTTTCTGGTAGTCGTAAAACAACGTTATTAAAATGTGCTTCAAGTAATGCTTTTGGCGCCCCCTGGGCAATGATTTTTCCATGATCCATAATCGCTATTTCATCACAAAGTGTATAAGCCTCATCCATATAGTGTGTAGTCAGCACAATGGTTTTGCCATCTGCTTTGATATCGTTAATCAAATCCCAAAAATTTTGGCGTGCCTGTGGATCCAGTCCGGTGGTCGGTTCATCAAGAAAAATAATATCCGGATCATTCACCAGCGCAATAGCCAGCAGTAAGCGCTGGCGTTGCCCGCCTGATAATTGCCGGTTATCCTGATCAAGATATTGCGTTAGATTGCAGCGTTTAATGAGTTTTTCGAGATTAGCCTGACGCGGATAAAAATCAGCAAACATCTGTAAGGTTTCACGAACGGTTATGTAGTCCTGTAAAGCGGTTGACTGAAACATAATGCCCGCTTCTTTACGAAACTGGTCATCAAGGGCTTTACCCTTGTATAAAACCACACCCGATGTCGCCTGATTAATGCCTTCTAATATTTCTACCGTTGTGGTTTTGCCTGCACCATTAGGGCCTAACAAACCAAAGCAAATACCTGTATTTAAAGTAATGTCTATGCCATTAACCGCTTTAACAGACGGGTAATGTTTTACCAGGTTTTTGATTTGTAACAATACTGTTGTCACACTATTGTCCTTTCTCGTTATGAATGATTAAAGATGCCGGGGTGATTTGTAGTCCTCGCCCATTAATAGCCAGGGTTAGAAGCAGAGTTTGTGCCACGGCTAACCACGACCAGGGCGGTATCCCACCAATAGTTGTCTGTGGCTATTCATTATTGTAAGTCCAAAGCCATTTTGTAGATAGTTGTTGTGCTTGATAATGGTTTTAAAGAAATGGGTTTTTCAGGGTTTGCGTAACTTTAAACCTCATTATCTTAGATAATATATTGAAACAATGAATTATATTATTAAGACGCAGGTCAATTATTAATGCAAAAAACAGTAAAATTGGTTCAATCGAACATGTAATTTAACAGGAGTAGATCAGACGGGATCTTTTTAGCGGTACAATATTAGTTTACCGAGTCTGTATGCAGATTATGAAAACGAAAATGCAGTGCCTGCTTGATGAGATAGAAAGCGAGTACAAATATACAAGCAAGATGACCGGCAAGGGTGCACTTGATCCTAAAGTGAGGGCGGCCATCGCCAGTATCCCGCGGGAAAAGTTTGTGCCAAAGAGCTATATTGATAGTGCCTTTTATAATGGTCCATTACCTATCGGTCATGGACAGACCATCTCACAGCCTTATATTGTTGCGATAATGACAGACCTGCTTGAGCTTGAAAGTGATGATGTCGTACTGGAAATCGGCACGGGTTCGGGTTATCAGGCCGCCATTCTTTCACAACTGTGTAAACGGGTTTACACCGTGGAGTACATTCCAGCTCTTGCTGATATAGCTAATAAGCGTTTCGAAGAACTTGGCTACAAAAATATTGAGGTTATGACTGGCAATGGTTATGACGGCTGGCCAGATCACGCGCCTTATGATGGTATTATTGTTACTGCTGCAGCAAAGCAAATACCTGCGCCACTAATCGAGCAGCTCAAACCCGGTGGCCGTATGGTGATACCTGTTGGAAGAGCGCATTTTCATCAGGAGCTAACACTGCTTAAGAAAAATGAAGATGGTGAACTTGAGATCAGCGATATTTTTGGTGTTGCCTTCGTTCCGTTTCAGGGAGAGCGGGATGGATAGGCTGGTATGCATGAAGACCGCGCAGGAATTTTTTTTAGGTCAATGTTATCGCCGTTTCTATCAACTCACTAACACGCTGCACAGCAATAATATCCAGACCATCTATGGTCTCGCCTTTTCTTGGTTTATTGGCTTTGGGAATGATGGCGGTTTTAAAGCCGTGTTTGGCGGCTTCTTTAAGGCGCTCCTGACCGTTGGGTACGGGGCGGATTTCGCCTGCCAGGCCAACTTCGCCAAAGGTAAAAACATTATTGGGCAACGGTTTATCACGAAAGCTGGATAGAGCCGCAAGAATCAGTGCGGTATCGGCAGAGGTTTCGGTGAGACGTACACCGCCTACAATATTAATAAATACATCCTGATCAAACATGATGATGCCTGCATGGCGGTGCATCACGGCGAGTAACATGTTTAAGCGATTGGGATCTAAGCCTAAACAAACTCGTCGCGGGTTGTTGCCGTGGCTTTCGTCTACCAGTGCCTGTAATTCGATGAGCAGCGGGCGGCTGCCTTCGCGAGTGACGGTAATAATGCTACCCGGTACGGGTTGTTCGTGGCGTGATAGAAAAATGGCGGATGGATTGCTGACGGTTTTTAAGCCTTCATCGGTCATTGCAAAAATGCCGAGTTCATTGACTGCGCCAAAACGATTTTTTATGGCGCGAATCATGCGGTAGCGTTCTCCGCGGTCGCCTTCAAAATAAAGCACGGTGTCAACCAGGTGTTCCAGCACACGTGGGCCAGCAAGCGTGCCTTCTTTGGTGACATGACCGACCAGAAACAAGGCCGTGCCGGTTTGTTTGGCAAAACGCACCAGTTGTGCTGCGCTTTCTCGAACCTGCGCCACGCCACCGGGAGCTGATTGCAATGCTTCGGTGTAAATGGTTTGAATAGAATCAATCACCATGACTTTTGGTTTTGATTCCGCTGACAGGGTGATAATGTTTTCCACACAGGTTTCGGAAAGCAATTTAAAACAGCGCTCATTCAGTCCCAGTCGATGTGCACGCATGGCTATTTGTTGCAGCGATTCTTCACCCGTCACATAGAGGCAGGGCAGGGACTCACTCAAGCTGGCCAGGGTTTGGGTTAACAGGGTTGATTTGCCAATGCCCGGGTCGCCGCCAATTAAGGTGACTGAACCATGTACCAGACCACCGCCAAGCACTCGATCCAGTTCACTGATGTTAGTCGGTGTGCGCATTTCTGCGTGCATTTGAATATCTTCTAATGCCTGAATTTTTGCATAACCTTTTTTACCTGCAAAACCCTGGCGATTGTTTGTAGTAATGGCGGTGATGGTTTCACTCATGGTGTTCCATTCGCCACAGTCGCCACATTGCCCCGCCCATTTTGACGCTATGGCACCACAGGCGTTACAGATATATTGAATTTTTGCTTTAGCCACGATGATAATGGTTAATGGTTAATGGTTAATGGTTAATGGTTAATGGTGTGTTGGTTTTTCATTAATAATTAACCATTAACCATTAACCATTGCTTTTATCCATTGCTTTTCTAACTTTTGCGGTTTGTACTGCATTATTAGTGGTACGTGTTATTTCAATGGTGTAATCGCCAATCATTAAACTGGTGCCATTTTGTGGAATTATTTCCATGTGCTCCAGAATTAAACCATTCAGGGTTTTGGGTCCATCGGTGGGTAGTGACCAGTTTAAGGCACGATTAATCTCCCGTATGTGGGTATTGCCGTCAATCTGATAGCTATTGTCATCCTGTTTGTGGATGCCAAGTTTTCGCGTGGGTGAATCGGTGGTGAACTGACCCACAATTTCCTCCAGAATATCTTCCAGTGTGACCAGCCCCTGAATGCTGCCGTATTCATCAACCACCAGTCCAGAGCGACGACGGTTATCTTTAAAGCTTAATAACTGGCGGGTGAGTGAAGTACCAGCTGGAATAAAATACGCCGAGGCAATGAGTCTTTTTAGTGTTTTCAGGTTGAGTTCGTCGCGTGAAAACAGATTAAGTACTTTGCGTAAATGTAAAACGCCGATGGCGTTATCAATGCTGTCGTGAAATACAGGAACACGAGTGCGCTGACTGTGGGTGATTTGATGCACAATGTCATTCCAGTCATCGTTTAAGTCGATGCCGGTAATTTCATTGCGCGGGATCATAATGTCTTCCACGCTGACCTGTTCCAGATCGAGAATACCCAGTAGCATATCGGAGTGAGCCTGTGGCATAAAATGTTCAGCTTCGATTACTACAGCGCGTAACTCATCAGCATTGAGTTCATGTTTTACCTCCCTGTCAGCGTGGACGCCAAACAGGCGTAACATACCATTGGAGAAAATATTGACTGACCAGACAAAGGGATAAAGCGGTGCTGCAATTAGCGTATAAACAAATGCTGCCGGAAAGGCGAGTTTTTCAGGTTTTAATGCCGCCAGTGTTTTAGGTGTGACTTCGGCAAAAACCAGGATAATAAAGGTTAATACGAAAGGGGCAACTACCAGACCGACTTCACCATAAAGTCGTAACGCGATAATTGTGGCAATGGTGGCGGCAAAAATATTAATGATATTGTTGCCAAGCAGTATCAAACCCAGTAACCGGTCTGGTCGCTTGAGCAATTTAAGCGCAAGTTTTGCGCCTTTATGACCTTTGTCAGCAAGACTTTTTGCACGATAACGATTGAGCGTCATCAATGCGGTTTCAGAGCCGGAAAAAAAACCAGAAAGTAAAATCAGTACTGCAAGGGTGATAAATAGTGTGCTTATCGAGAGTTCGTTCAAGAAGAAAAGCCTTTGTTCAGTGGTGTTTTAGGCATTAAGTAAAAATAAACTGTACATATTGCGCCGAATTTTGTTTCGTATTCAAGGCGCAAGGAGAGCGCATAATGAGTTATGTAACCGACGAAGCAACGAAGAATACGGGACAAAAGGCAAGTTGAGATGTATAGCTTATTTTTACTTAATGCCTTAGTCACGCTGGCTGAATAGTCAGCAAGGCTCATGATAATAATATTTCCAGTGCAAATTTACTGCCGAAATAGGCCATCATTAGACTGACAAAGCCGCCTAACGTCCAGCGTACAGCCGTGCGCCCACGCCAGCCGAGCCGCCAGTGTCCTATCAATAAAGTCAGAAACACCAGCCACGCCAGTATCGATAAAATGGTTTTGTGTGCCAGGTGTTGTGCGAACATGTTGTCTAAAAAGACCAGTCCACTAGCTAGTGATATGGTTAATACTATAAAACCAATAAGAATCACCTCAAACAGTATTGCTTCCATATTTCTTAATGGTGGCATTAGCTTGATCAGTCCACCTGGCTGGTGGGCACGCAGAAATCTATTTTGCACCGAGAGTAAAATTGCCTGCAAAGCTGCCAGTGCCAGCAGGCTGTAGGCGACGATTGAGGTTAATATGTGAAAAACCAGTGCTGGTGAACTGTCGGCTTCAACCAGAAGGTAACTTTTACCACCAAAATCAAATAACATAATGATGACGGCCAGCGGTAGTAGAATAATTGCCAGTACTTCAACCGGATAGCGCCAGACTGCTATTAAGGCGAATAGTGCACTAAGAGCGGCCACCAGTGACTTGGTATTGTCAAAACCTAAGTTGATGCCAGTCGCTGTGTGTATGCTGCCATACAGTAACAACATGTGCAAAATAAAACCGGCAAAACCAATGCCCAGGATTTGTTTTTTTGATAATGCTATTGTGTTTTTAGTCGCTTGTTGTCTCGCTTTATTGATGTGAATAAACAATAGAGCGGAGCACGTAAAATAAAGAAAAATGGCGCTAAAGCTTAAGATGAAGTTTTCCATACTGAATTAATTGCTTGTTTATGCTTAAGTTTACGATGCTAATGCCCCTTTTTCGACAGGGCAAACACACAGGGGAGCTTCATATTATCATATTGTTGTCCCAGAGAATCTCTGATTAAACTAAAAAATAGTTGCTGTGCATCTGTTGTTAGCCAAAACCAGTAAATGCTAACGACAACTTCCATAATTCGCTATAATTCCCCCTCTATAAATTAACCAGAGTGTTCCACAGGTAAGCCATGTTTGATGGACTAAGTGACCGCCTTGCCAGTACCGCACAGAGATTGCGTGGTGAAGGCCGATTAACCGAAAGTAATATCCAGGATGCACTGCGTGATGTACGCATGGCTTTATTAGAAGCCGATGTCGCGCTGGCGGTAGTGCGTAGCTTTATTGAAGATGTAAAACAGCGCGCACTGGGTGAAGAGGTGTTAACCAGCCTGAAGCCGGGTCATGTCTTCATCAATATTGTTCAGGAAGAACTGGTCAAGGTGATGGGTGCGCAAAATGAACAGCTTGATTTAAGCGCACAACCACCAGCAGTGGTGTTGATGGCGGGTCTGCAAGGTGCGGGTAAAACCACCACGGTTGCCAAACTGGCAAAAATGCTCAGTGAAAGAGAAAAGAAAAAATCGCTACTGGTGAGTTGTGATATTTATCGACCCGCTGCGATAAAACAGCTAGAGACGCTGGCAACACAGGTTGGTGCAGAATTTTTCCCCAGTAGTTCCGATCAAAAACCCACTGATATAGCCAAAGCTGCGCTGGATTACGCACGTAAACATTACATTGATGTAGTGCTGGTGGATACAGCCGGTCGTTTGCATATTGATGAGCAGATGATGGATGAAATCAAAGCCATTCATGCTGCGGTTAAGCCTGTAGAAACCCTGTTTGTGGTGGACAGTATGACGGGGCAGGATGCCGCTATTACCGCAAAGGCATTTAATGAAGCATTGCCACTAACCGGTGTGGTGCTGACCAAAACCGATGGTGATGCCCGTGGCGGGGCGGCTTTGTCGATTCGCCAGATTACCGGCAAACCGATTAAATTCATGGGTTCCGGTGAAAAAATAGAAGCACTGGAGGCATTTCACCCCGACCGCGTGGCATCACGCATATTGGGCATGGGTGATGTGCTTTCGCTGGTGGAAGACGTTCAACAGAAAGTTGATCATAAAAAAGCCACAAGACTGGCGAAAAAAATCCAGAAAGGTAAAAGTTTTAATTTTAATGATCTCAAAGAACAGTTCGAACAAATGCAAAACATGGGCGGTATGGCGGGTTTAATGGATAAATTACCCGGAATGCCAGGCATGGCTGACAAGCTTAAAGATAAGGTTAATGACAAAGAAATGAGCCGCATGGTTGGTATTATTAACTCCATGACCCCGAAAGAAAGAGCGTTTCCGGACATTATAAAAGGTTCGCGAAAGCGCCGTATTGCCGCCGGTTGTGGTCTGCAGGTGCAAGACGTAAACCGCCTTATCAAACAGCAAATGCAGATGAAAAAAATGATGAAAAAAATGTCCAGAGGCGGCATGGCAAAAATGATGCGTGCTATGAAAGGCGGTGGTGGAATGCCGCCGGGTATGGGTGGGCCCGGTGGGTTGGGGTTTTAGATAGATATTGACCGTGTCGACACGTATAATAGGGGTGTACTTAATACTAAGAAAGCCACTTAAATCAGTTACTAATGTCATCTAAATCACCGACTGCGCCGATGCGCAAACTATTCATTAAAACCTATGGTTGTCAGATGAATGAATACGATTCATCGCGTATATCCGATGTCCTTGCCGACTCGCACAACCTTGAACTCACCAGCAATGCAGAAGAAGCCGATGTGCTTTTGCTGAATACCTGTTCGATTCGGGAAAAAGCACAGGAAAAAGTGTTTTCTCAGCTTGGCCGCTGGAAAAACTGGAAAAAGGATAAACCTGATTTAGTGATTGGTGTTGGCGGTTGTGTCGCCAGTCAGGAAGGTGCAGAAATTCAAAAACGTGCGCCTTTTGTTGATGTGGTGTTTGGTCCACAAACCATTCATCGTTTACCGCAAATGTTATCAAATGTGAGCAAAACGCATAAAAAAGTGGTTGATATCAGTTTTCCCGAAATCGAAAAATTTGATTGTATGCCGCAGCCAAAAGCAGATGGCCCAACTGCCTTTGTTTCGATTATGGAAGGTTGCAGTAAATACTGTAGCTTCTGTGTTGTGCCTTATACCCGCGGTGAGGAAGTCAGTCGCCCGTTTGATGATGTGCTTGCTGAAGTTGCAGGTTTAGCCGAACAGGGTGTGCGTGAAGTTAACTTGCTGGGGCAAAATGTCAATGCCTATCGTGGCGTTATGCAGGGTGATACAGGGGATGATGACGTGCTGGCAGATCTGGCGTTATTAATCCATTATGTTGCTGCTATTGACGGTATAGATCGCATTCGTTTTACTACCTCACACCCGATGGAATTCAATGATGACCTGGTGGCGGTGTATGCTCAGGTTCCTGAATTAGTCAGCTTTTTACATTTACCGGTACAAAGTGGTTCAGACAAAGTGCTTGCTGCCATGAAACGTGGTCATACGGCAGAGCAGTATAAAGATATTATTCGTCGCCTGAAAATTGCGCGCCCGGATATTTCAATTTCATCGGATTTCATTATCGGTTTTCCTGAGGAAAATGATGAAGACTTTGCCGATACTATGAAATTAATAGAAGATGTGGGTTTCGATCAGTCCTTTAGTTTTATTTACAGTGCACGCCCCGGCACACCCGCAGCCGATTTATTTGATAACACCACTGATTTGATTAAAAAACACCGTTTAGGAATTTTGCAGAGTGTTATTTCAAGCAATGCAGCCGCTTTCAGTCAGCAGATGCTAGGCTCTGTTCAATCGGTACTGGTTGATGGTGTCTCCCGAAAGAGTGCCGAAAATAAAAGTGAAGCACAAATTTCAGGACGCACTGAAAATAACCGTGTGGTTAACTTTGCCGGTGATAAAGCATTAATCGGTCAGTTTGTTGATGTCAAAATTACCGAAGCATGGACGAATTCGCTGCAAGGTGAATTGATTGGCATCACAATGTCCAGCCAGTTAAAAGATAAACAAAGAATAGACTTTCCGCAAATACACGCAAATGAACGCAAATAAAAACAAAGCTCACAAGCGTGTAATGATTGCTTTTGAAAATTCTGAGCCTCAATCTGTTTTACCGGGACTTAATCAGAGCTTCCCTGGTGCTAAGGAGACCTCCAGTATAAAAAATTTAAAAGATTTTTATTTCCATCCTTTGGTTCGTAAACGGCACTTCCATGTGCCACTACTGCGTTCATTTGTGTGTATTTGCGGAAAAAATAATTAAATGCAAAATCCTGAAAATCAGGCATCTACCTCTGTCATAAGCATTAACTTTGAACTGTTGCCTGTGGATAACCAGCGCCTGGCTAATTTATGTGGCCCGGTTAATAAACATCTAAGACAAATAGAAGACTATTATCATGTCAAAATTAACTGTCGCAGTAATCACTTTGAACTCAGTGGTGCTGGCCGGCTTTTAAAAACGGTGAAAAATGTACTGCAAACACTTTACAATGTGGCAGGGCATGAAACCCTGTCACCGGCGACGGTGCAGCTGTACCTGAATGATAATGTTGAGGATGATCTGGCAAAATCGATTGATCTTGAAGACAACATTGAGGATGGCAGGGGTTTCGCTAAAAACCGCCGTGGCAATATTAGCGGCCGCGGCAAGAGCCAGCAGCAATATCTTACACAGATTAAAACCAGTGATTTAACCATTGGTGTCGGACCGGCCGGTACGGGTAAAACCTATCTTGCTGTTGCCAGTGCAGTCGAAGCCCTGGAAAATGATCTGGTTGACCGATTAATTCTGGTGCGCCCAGCGGTAGAAGCAGGTGAACGATTAGGTTTTTTACCAGGTGACCTGGCACAGAAAATCGATCCTTATTTACGTCCCATGTATGACGCATTGTTTGAAATGATGGGACAACAAAAAGTGGCTAAATGTATTGAACGAAATATCATTGAAATTGCGCCGCTTGCTTATATGCGTGGCCGTACGCTAAATGATTCATTCATTATTCTTGATGAAGCTCAGAATACTACTATCGATCAGATGAAAATGTTTTTAACTCGCATTGGTTTTGGTTCTAAGGCCGTTATTACTGGTGACATAACTCAGGTTGATTTGCCGCGCGATAAAACATCCGGTTTACGTCATGCATTAAAACTGCTTTCAAACATAGAAGGCATTGGCATTACCCGGTTTCAGAATGCGGACATTGTCAGGCACCCCCTGGTGAAAAAAATTGTTAAGGCCTATGAAATGGACGAGTCTAAATAGCTTGAAATGATGGCTTGAAGCGATGTTATTAACAGTAGAAATTTCAATATCAGAAGGTTTGCCCACAATCGCGCAGACCTCAGAGCTCGCCGAGTCGGGTGATGACGATGTGCCTGAACCGTCCTTGTTACAAGCATGGGCTAATGCTGCTTATTTAGGAAATAGCCCAGCTATTGCCAGTATCCGAGTGGCTAGTGTTGATGAAATTCAACAACTCAATAAACAGTATCGAGCTAAAGACAAAGCGACCAATGTTTTATCTTTCCCCATGTTATCTCCCGAAGAAATCGCTGCGCCCCTGAATATGCGTCTGTTAGGTGATATTGTTTTGTGTGCGTCCGTTATAAATAGAGAAGCAAAACAACAGTCTAAAAAAGAAAACACACATTGGGCGCATATGGTGGTACATGGCATGCTGCATTTACAGGGTTTCGACCATATAAAAAATGAGCAGGCTGAAGTAATGGAGCAGTTGGAAATTAAAATTCTTGATCAATTGGGGTTTCAAAATCCTTACAAATAACGTAGTTACTTTCAGGGGCAATCTGAGCAGTTACCCTTAATTATTACTATTCACTGAGTAGTTACCAAATAAATATCTATATGAATCAAAAAAATAAAAAAGTAAGCTGGCTTTCGGCACTGAAAAGCCGGTTTTTTAAAGAAAAAGATGCACAGGCTGATTTGTTGCAGCATATACGCGATGCCCAGCGTGAAGGCGTAATCGACCTGGATGCGTTAATGATGATTGAAGGCGTGTTTCAGGTTTCTGAAATGCGGGTGCGCGATATCATGGTGCCGCGCTCCCATCTTGTTGTGGTGCAGGAAGATCTCGGCGTTGAGGATATGCTAGCGATTGTTGCCAACTCAGGTCATTCACGCCTGCCGGTTGTTGATGAAGGACTGGATGAGGTGGTTGGTATTCTGTTGGCAAAAGACTTAACACACTATAATGATGAAGCCAGTCGAGCAGCGTTTGAGCTAAACGATATTTTACGTCCCGCCATTTTTGTGCCGGAAAGTAAACGTTTAAAAGTATTGTTAAGGGATTTTCGTGAAAGCCGGAATCATATGGCAATGGTGATTGATGAATACGGCGGTGTCGCCGGTCTGGTTACTATTGAAGATGTGCTGGAACAGATTGTCGGTGAAATTGATGATGAGCATGATGCCGCAGACGTGACCAATATTCGTCGCAGTGGTTTTCAGCGATACAGTGTTCGTGCTTTAACGCCACTTGATGAATTTAATCAATATTTTGATTCTAAATTAAGCCATAAAAAATTTGATACCATCGCTGGCCTGGTTACATTTGAAATGGGGCATCTGCCCGTGCGTGGTGAGGAAGTCACTATTGATCAATTCCACTTTAAAATTATTAGCGCAAATTCGCGGCGTATTAATGGCATGCAGGTAAGTCTGGTATCAGATGAGACTGACAGTACATCGGGCGGTGAAAAAGGTTCTGGTGTAGACGTAGACGTAGACCTAGATCCAGGTAGGCGTATAGTGTCTGATAATGAATAGCCTTTCTCAACGGTTTCAGTGGCTGCAATGGTCATTGTTGAGTTTATCAGCCGGTGCTTTAACCACTCTGGCATTTGCACCTTTTGATTTAAGCTGGCTGGTTTTTTTAACGCTGGCTGTCGCCTTTTATTTCTGGAATAAATTACCTGCTAGACAGGCGGCTATCAGTGCCTGGTTATTTGCTTTAGGTTTACAGGGTACCGGCGTTAGCTGGATTTTTTATAGTGTGCATACGCATGGCAGTGCGCCGGTCTTTTTTGCCGTACTTCTTGTCTTTTTATTATCCTGTTTTTTAGCTCTTTTTACTGCATTGGCAGCCTATAGCGTTAATCGTTATTTGCCGAATAAAGCTGTTTTACGTTTAATGCTGTTTTATCCTGCCGGTTGGGTGTTGTTTGAATGGTTGCAAGGTTATTTGTTTACAGGTTTTGCCTGGATGCAAATAGGGTACACACAAATTGATTTACCATTATCAGGATTCGCCCCGATTTTTGGCAATCATGCAGTGGGTGGATTAGTTGCAGTATGTGCGGGTGTTTTGGTATTACTGACCAGACAATTTAAGCAATTGAATTTCAGGTTTGTTTTATCCATGGTGTTACCTGTGATTTTGTTATGGGTAGCGGGTGCGTTGTTAAAAACAGTAAGCTGGACAGAAAAAGCAGGCGACACCATTAACGTCAGTGTGATTCAGGGAAATATCGCACAGAAAGATAAATGGAAGCCGCAGATGAAACAGTTAACACTGGACAGATTTCGTGATTTAACGCTGGCACAACAGGGCGTTGATCTATTTGTCTGGCCGGAAACCACCGTGCCGGATTATCTACATCGTGTTACGCCGTATATCCGACAATTAAGCCTTGATATGCAGCAGCGTGATGCAGATTTACTGCTGGGTATATTTGTTAAAAACGATGAAAATCGTATTCTTAATAGCACGCTAAACATCAATGGCGGTGTCTATCATAAACGCCACCTGGTGCCACTGGGTGAATATGTTCCATTTCGTTTTTTGATCGAGTTTTTTAATCGCTTCGTTAAAATACCCATGTCTGATATTGACTCGGGGCAAGATGACCAGGTTTTGTTGATTGCTGCTGGCGTGCCACTGGCTGTAACCATCTGCTTTGAAGAAGCCTTTGCACGTAATGTGATTAAAGACTTACCAGAAGCAAAACTGTTAATTAATATGAGTAACGATGCCTGGTTTGAAGCCAATCACAGTGAAGCCAGCATTCATAATATCACCAACAGTGCCTGTGCCAACACCTATTCCGTCAACTATAAATAGATGTTCTTCATATGATGGGCCATCAAATTCAACGTACATCTTTATGGCTTCATTAG